>JAYVVA010000103.1:0-4104 GCA_043787435.1 Sphingomonadales bacterium
ACGGCGAGGCGCTCGGAGAACGCCCGGGTGCTGGCGTTGCGGTCCCAGTAGAACGGGCTCGACCAAAAGATGTCCTGCGCGACATCGAGGCCGAGGGTATGGATGGTAGTATCGCTGAGGAACGGCACCGCCAGGATCCGACCTTTCCCCGTGAGGCCGAACTCGTGTGCCTGCTTCATCGTGTCGCTGACGTCCTTGCCGGCATTGGCGAGGCAGATGACCTTGGCGCCGCTGCTCTGAGCCGCCAGCAGATAGCTGGAGAAATCGCCGGTGGCGGGGAACGGGTGGGCGATGCTGCCCAGCACCTTGCCGCCGGCCTCGGTTACCACCCGCGTGGCGTCCGCCGTCATCGATTTGCCCATCGCGTAATCAGGCAGAATGAAGAACCAGGTGTCGCCGCCGCGCTCGAGGATCGCCTTCACCAGCGCCGCGGCCAGGCAATACGTGCCCGGGGCGAAATGCACATGGTTTGGCCCGCAGCCGCTGCGGGTCAGTTCGCCGGTTGCCGGGGAGGTGAACAGCCCGACCTTGTTCTTTTCCTCCAGCACGGAGACCACGCCGAGTGCCAGCGGCGATAACGGCACGTCGATGATCGCATCGACGCCATCACTGTCGATCCAGCCCCGCGTGATCATCAGGCCGACATCCGGCTTGAGGGAGAAGTCGGCAACGCGCAAATCCACCGCGATATCCGGATGCAAACGATGAAAATCCTCGATCGCCAGCTTGATCGATCCGACGGTGCCTTTGCCGACCAGATCCGAATACGGACCGTTCAGATCGGTAAGACAGCCGAGCCGGATCGGCACCTCGCTTGCCCGGCTGGCGCGGATGAACGCCGGCGCTGCCAGGCCGGACGCGGCCAAACCCGACGCAGCCAGCAGCGAGCGCCGCTTGATCCCCGTCTGCATCCCCGTCTGCATCAGTGTAGGCATCGGCGTAATCCTCCCCGCACGGCGTAAAACCGCTTCTTACCAGCAAGTATGTTCTCTAACCAGCAAGAATGCAAGCTTGCTCCTCGGCAAACCAAGCGGACGACTGCGCCTTTGCGGACACACGAAATCGGCTTGGTGCCCATCCGGCATTCCGGCGCTTGTATTGCGGCATTCCTTTGGATTAAAGAACCAGTCCCGTACCCATCGGAATGAAAACTTACTTTGGCCCTTACCATCCCCCAGCATCCCCTCGGTATTCGGGATCAGGTGACCGCGCTCAAGCGCGCCCGAACCATCGCCTCCGCGGTAGAATTATTCTACGAAAACGGCTACGAAAACACGACGCTCGAAGCGGTGGCGGAGCGGCTTGGCGTGACCAAGCCGTTCATCTACGCCCATTTCAGTTCCAAGGCCGAGTTGCTGGCGGAGATCTGTTCGTATGGCGTCACAGCCTCCCTCGAAGCGATCGACAGCGTTCTGCCGCTGGAGGTGTCACCGACGGAGAAGCTGCGCCTGCTCGGCGAACGCTTCGTCATCGCCGTGCTCGGAAGCCAGATGCATATTGCCATTTTCTCGCGCGAGGAAAAGAACCTGACGCCCGCCGATCTCGAACGGATCGACGACATGCGGCGCCTATTTGACCGCAAGCTCACCGCCCTGTTGCGCCGGGGCGTTGAAACAGGCGAGTTCGGGATAGCGGACGCCCACGTGGCCGCGCTGGCCATCGGCGGCATGGTAAGTTGGGCCTATGTCTGGTACCGCCCGACCGGCCGGCTTAGCCTCGAGGAGGTCGCCGCCGAAATGTCGGGTCTGATCGTGCGAATGGTGGCGAGCGACAAGGCCTCGGAAAAAAGAAAGCTCCGATAGGCTTAGTGCAATATCGCTTAAGGTTGACTCAACCAAGCGATAAAATTGCTCGCTAAACAAAGAGTAGAGCATCATCGCTTCATCTATCTGAAGTGATTACGTTCTAGCAGGCTGTTGAAAAAGCCCTCTCATAATCGGATTTTGGCCTTAGTTACCTCAGACTTATGGTTCCTACGGCGATTTTCCTGATGTCGCAAAGCCGCTGATGCGGCCGTGGACATTTTTCGGGCAGACTCATCCTGCCGTCAGCAGCCGCGGTAACCGGATCAAGTTGTAAGCCGCCGCCTTGAAAACAAACATCCACCCGACCCGGTCCACCTCGCGCAGTTTGGTTTGCGCCATATCGGCGATCTCCTTGATCCAGCCGTTTGCCTGCTCAATCCGCTTGCGAACAACTTGACTGAGCCGATAGCCAGCGTGCCGCGTCGTCCGCCCATCGATGACGGTCCGGTCCGGCTTCCGCCTGAGAGCACTTCGGGCGGCACAACAAAAATATTATTGTTCAGAAAATTTGAAAAATAATACCATTGTGTGTGTTTTAATATATTTAATATTTGAAAAATAATTTAAACACCCTGTGTGAGTTATCTTTTAGCGGTTTGAAGCTCGAGAGGGACGATACGCCATGAACGTTGGTAAATTGAGGTCTGGGTGTTTGGCCGCCCTGTTTGGTGTGATGGGGTTGTGCCACAGCGCGAAGGCGGGCTTGATTTATAACACCTCCGCGTTGGGGGAGCTGATAGGCAGCAGATCAGTCGGGACCGGCCTGACGATCGGCAGCGGCAATGCCACGGCGGCATCGCTGAAGTGGGCCATTACCTCGATCGTCGGGGGTTACCATTACTCCTACACCCTTGATACGAGCTCGTCGCAGCACAGCATTTCCCACTTCATCCTTGAACTCAGCGGTTCCTGTGTCTCTGGCGGCGTGCTCGCGGACCCAAATTGCGCCCACAATGCCTCGGCAGGCGGTGCGACATTGATACCCGGCACCTTTTCTATCGGCCCGAGCAATCCCAACATGCCGGGCACGATCACGGGCTTGAAATTCGACGGTCCCACGTCGAATGCGCTGCCGTACATCCTGTCTTTCGATTCCGACCGCGCGCCTGTCTATGGCGATTTCTATGCCAAGACCGGCTCTCCGCCCAAAAGCGGATATTCCGTGTTCAACTCAGGTCAGGGCTTCGAGTCTTCGTCGATGTTGGTGGCGGACTTCATCGCCCGGCCAGATACGACCATCGTGACGAGCCCCGAGCCTGAGTCGTTGGCCCTGCTCGCCGCAGGAATGGCCGCGTTGGGAGCCGTCTATTACCGCCGCCGAACTGGATAAGTCGATAATGCAAGCGAATTCACACGCTGGCGGTTCTATAGGCACAGTGGATGCTGCGGCCCCTGCCCCAGCTATGAACTTGTCGGCCTCGGCATCCGTCAAAGGCGATCTCGCGTCCGTCACATTTCGATTGCGCGCCGCATGATGCAAGATTGACGCCTTTAGGTGCCCCGGCTGCGGGCGAGCCGGGGGTGCATATCTCAGGGCTTTTGCCGCGGGCAACTCGCGCGGAACCAAGCGGCGCTCTGGGTACTCTCAGGCGGAAGCCGGACCGGACCGTCGCAGATGGCGGATGCCATTCGGGCCGGCGACGATCACCTCATCCGCCAGGCCGATGAACAGTCCATGCCCGACGATGCCGGCACGTTCCGCCAGCTTTTGTGCGAGGTCGCTGGCGTCGGCAATCGGGCCGAACTGGCAATCGAGAATCAAATTATCCTGGTCGGTCCGCATTTCCCTCCCGTCGGCCGCGTACCGGAGGCTGACCTGGGCCTTCAGGCTCGTTAGAAACCGCGCCTGCGACCGCCAGCCATAGGGCAGAACCTCCACCGGCAACGCCCGCAGGGTGCCAAGGCGCGGCGATAGCTTGGTTTCGTCCACGACGATGATCTCCCGCCGGCTGGCCTGCGCCACGATCTTCTCGCGCAACAGCGCCCCGCCGCCGCCCTTGATCAGATCGAACGCCGGATCGACCTCGTCGGCGCCGTCAATCGTCAGATCGATCTGTGCTGGCATGTCTTCCGCCAGCATCGCAATCCCAAGGGCCATCGCCTCCCGCCAGACCGATCGGGATGTCGCGAAGCCGGTGATGTCGCGAAGCTGGCCAATGCGGATCCGCTCGGCGATGCGTCGGGTGGCGAAGATGGCGGTCGATCCGGTCCCCAGGCCGACGATCATGCCCGATTGGACGAGTTCTGCCGCATGTTCGCCAGCTTGTCGCTTATAGGGTCCCCCCGCCTCGCTCACCCC
>JAYVVA010000104.1:0-11022 GCA_043787435.1 Sphingomonadales bacterium
CTGGTCGCCGCGACCCGGTTCGAATCGGTCAATGCCGCCTATGGCCGAGAGGTCGGCGACGAATTGCTCGGCGCCGTCGCCCAACGGATTGCCGGCGCTGTCCGCGAGGTTGATCCGGCGGCGACGATTGCGCGGGTATCGGGCGCCGAATTCGCCGTGTTGGTGCCGCACGGAAGAGGCGTCGCGCTTGCGGCTGATATCTGCCGTCGCATCGACCGCCCATTTATGATCGGGGGGCAAATCGTCGCGATCGGCTGCCGGATCGGCGTGGTGGAAAGCGCGGTTGCCGAAGATTCGGTAGGTCTGTTGCGCCGCGCCAGTCTCGCGCTCTCGGAAGCAAGGATATCAGATGTGTCGCCGATCCACGCGATCGGTGCCGAAGACCAGGGCGCCGCGCTATTCGATGCAAGCCTCGAATCCGACCTGCGTCGTGCACTTGAACACGATGAGATCGAGCTGTTGTTCCAGCCGCAGATCGAGGTTTCGTCGGGCAAGATGATTGGCGTCGAGGCACTTGCGCGCTGGCGACACCCCGCGCACGGCGATCTCGGGGCGTCGACGCTGTTCACGGTCGCCGAACGATCGGACTATTTGCTGACATTGTCGCAGCACGTGCAGCAAAAGGCCTTGGCCATTGCCGCGGCATGGCCGCCCATCCTGGCCGGGCAGCGCCTGTCGATAAACCTGACAGCTACCGACATCGCGCAGACAGATTGCGCTGAGGCATTTCTGAAAATTGTCGATGCTTCAGGCTTTCCACGCGGGCAACTGACGGTCGAAATCACCGAAAGCGGCCTGATCGACAATCTGGAGCACGCCGCAGATGTATTTGCAACTCTGCGCGCCAATGGTCTGCGCGTGGCCATTGACGACTTTGGAACGGGCTATTCGAGCCTTGCCTGGTTGAAGGCGCTGCCTCTCGATTACCTCAAGATCGACAAGGAATTGTCGCAGGATATCGCGGGCACCACGCGTGACCGCATCGTTGTTCGCGGCGTGATCGACATGGCGCGCTCGCTCGGCCTCTCGGTCGTCGCAGAAGGCGTCGAAACCGAAGAGCAGCTTTCGCTGTTAGCAGCCGAAGGGTGCAACTACTGGCAAGGCTTCTTGTTCGCGGAACCGCTGACCGTCGAGGCGTTGGCCGAGCGCATGGCCGACTAAGGATCAATCTCCGCGCGTCGACGGCGACTAACCGGCGACCTTTGCCAATCCCTTCGATAACTGCAGTGCACCGTTGAGACGTGCCTTTGGCGTCCCCCATTCGCGTGCAATGACCAGTTTGTTGTCGGGGCGCAGCCTTGCGGTCCCCTTCAGCCGGTCGACATAGCCGAGCAGGCCTGGAATGTTTGGAAAGCTGTCGTTCCAGAAGCTGACAAGGGCTCCCTTTGCACCGACGTCGATTTTTGCGATGTGTGCGTCGCGCGCGTTGAGTTTTATCGACATCAAAGTCAGCAGATTTTCAGCGGCGTCGGGTAGCGGCCCGAAACGATCGATCAGTTCCGCCCCGAACGCTTCGATGCGTTCGGCATCGTCGATCTCATTGATCCGCCGATAAAGCGACATGCGCAGGTCGAGGTCCGGCACATAGTCCTCGGATATGAGGATCGGCGCATCGACTGTAATCTGCGGCGACAGGTCAGCCTTGCGTGCAGCAATAATACCACCCGCTCGGGCCTCCAGAATCGCCTCCTCGAGCATGGATTGGTAGAGCTCAAAGCCAACTTCACGAATATGACCCGATTGCTCGTCGCCGAGCAAATTACCTGCACCTCGAATATCGAGATCGTGCGATGCAAGCTGGAACCCCGCGCCCAAACTGTCGAGATCGCTCAAAACTTTCAGGCGCTTCTCGGCCCCCTCGGTCATCGACCGGTTTTGCGCCGTCGTGAAATAGGCATAGGCGCGCGTTTTTGCCCGACCGACGCGTCCCCGCAACTGATAGAGTTGCGCCAAACCGAACCGATCAGCCCGGTGAATGATCATCGTGTTGGCGGAGGGTATGTCGAGCCCGCTTTCAACGATCGTCGTGGACAGGAGCACATCGTACTTGCGATCGTAGAACGCCGACATGCGGTCCTCGATTTCGGTGGGCGACATTTGCCCGTGCGCAGTGACGGCTTTCACTTCGGGGACCTCCTTGGTCAAGAACTCCTCGATTTCAGGCAGGTCCGAAATGCGCGGGACCACGAAGAAACTCTGCCCGCCACGATAATGCTCCCGCAGCAGCGCCTCGCGCAGGACGACGGGGTCCCAGGGAATTACATAGGTACGCACCGCCAGACGATCGACCGGAGGCGTCTGAATCACCGACAGCTCGCGAAGACCTGACATGGCCATTTGCAGTGTGCGCGGAATGGGCGTTGCGGTCAGCGTGAGCATGTGGACGTCAGTCTTGAGCGCCTTCAGCCGCTCTTTGTGAGTGACGCCGAACCGCTGTTCCTCATCGACGATTACCAGGCCGAGGCGTTTGAATTCGACCGACTTTGCCAGAATCGCATGGGTCCCGATCACGATATCGAGCGTACCGTTGGTAATACCGGCGCGAATATTGCTCGCCTCTTTGGGAGGAACAAGCCGCGAAAGGCGACCGATCTTGAGCGGGAAGCCCTGATAACGCTCCACAAACGTCTTGTAGTGCTGTCTCGCAAGCAGCGTCGTCGGGCAGACGACAGCCACTTGCTGTCCCGCCATCGCCACCACGAAGGCAGCGCGCAAGGCCACTTCGGTCTTGCCGAAGCCGACGTCGCCGCACACCAGGCGGTCCATCGGCTTTCCAGCGCCCAGATCCTCAATGACCTCCGCAATCGCGCGGTCCTGATCGTCGGTTTCCTGATAGGGAAAGCGGTCGACAAATTCGTTGAACGCACCGTCTGGCACCATGACGTCAGCCGGCCGCAGCGCGCGTTCGGCGGCTACCAGGATGAGTTCGCCCGCAATCTCGCGGATGCGGTCCTTCATCTTTGATTTACGCCGTTGCCACGCTTCGCCCCCGAGGCGGTCGAGGACGACCCCGTCGCTTTCACTGCCGTAGCGCGAAAGGACGTCGATGTTCTCGACTGGGACGAACAACTTGTCGCCACCCGCATAGGTTAGCTGAACGCAATCGTGCGGCGATTTGCCGACCGGGATCGAGGTGAGCCCTTCGAACCGGCCTATGCCATGGTCGCGGTGGACCATGAAATCGCCGGCGGACATTGTCGCAAGTTCGGACAGAAAGGCGTCAGCCGACTTCTTGCGCTTGGCGCGGCGGACAAGCCGATCGCCGAGCAAGTCCTGTTCAGTGACGACGGCGAGGGCAGGGCTAACGAAACCCCGGTCGAGTGGCACGACGACAAGCGCGACTTTTCCCTGAGCCGCAAGCCCCTGTGCTTCTTGCCAGCTATCCGCCATTGCGGTGCTGGTCAGACCGTGATCGGCGACGAGACCCGCCAGACGCTGGCGCGAGCCGCCCGAGTAGCTCGCGAGGACAAGCCCAGTTTTGCTCAGCGAGTCCCGGTAGTCGGTGAGCGCCTCGTAGACGTTCTCCGACCGACTACGCTCGGCGCCGAAGTCGCGCGGGCCATCAATGCCGAAGTCGACGACACTGGCAGACTCGGGTTCGTGAAAAGGCGTAACAAGATGCGCGCGACGGTCGTTTAATACGCCGTTCCATTCCTTGCGCGACAGGTAGAGGGCGTCGGCGGCAAGCGGACGATAGCTGCCGGGGTCGGCCGATGCGGCCCGAACGCGGTTGGCGTGGTAGTCAGCAATGCCTTCGAACCGGGCATCGACCGCGCCCGGTGATCCCGCATCGCGCACGATAATGTCGTCGGCGCCGATATGATCGAACAAGGTAGCGAGCTTGTCCTCGATTAGAGGTAGCCAATGGTCCATCCCCGCTAGCCGTCGCCCTTCGCTGACGGCTTGGTAAAGTGGATCGCCTGTCGCGGTAGCGCCAAAAGTCTCGCGGTAACGGCCCCGAAACCGCTTAATAGACGCCTCATCGAGCAGGCTTTCGGATGCCGGGAGCAGCGTGAAACCATCAATTTGCTCGATCGTGCGCTGATCGGCGGGGTCGAAGGTGCGAACGCTTTCGATCTCGTCGCCAAAGAAGTCGAGGCGCATTGCATGGTCTATCCCGCTCGGGAAAAGGTCGACGAGGCTGCCGCGCACGGCGAAGTCGCCCGCATCGGCGACTGTTTCGCTACGGACATAACCATTAGCCTGCAGCAGTTTTGCCAAGTCGTCACGATCGATGCGCTCACCGGGGGCGAGCCTGGCAATCAGCTGGCGCAGGCGGAACGGCGTCAGCGTGCGCTGCGAGGCGGCGTTGACGGTCGTGACCAGCAACTGCGGCCCTGCAGCCTTGTCCTGCAGCGCGGATAACGTCGCCATCCGCTCTGACGTCGTGCGCAAGCTGGGCGAAGCGCGATCGTAGGGCAGACAATCCCACGCGGGGAAGGTCAGCACGCGGACTTCGGGCGCAAACCAGTGCGCAGTATCGGCAACGCCGCGCATTTCGGCTTCGTCTGTTGCGATGAAGACCGCGCGGCGCGGGGCCGCACGCGCAAGATCGGTCATCAACCAGGGGAGAAACCCAGTCGGCACGCCTGCGAGCGTCAGCGGCCCGGCGGCACGCGTAATCCGCGAGATATCGGTCATTGTGGGATCGAGATGAAGTCGAGTCGCTGCATCGCGGT
The DNA here is from genome assembly GCA_043787435.1 of Sphingomonadales bacterium. Lineage (GTDB taxonomy): Bacteria > Pseudomonadota > Alphaproteobacteria > Sphingomonadales > Sphingomonadaceae > Sphingomonas_O. The sequence continues at coordinate 4,680 of JAYVVA010000104.1, forward strand.
CAGCATCGAGCCAACCAGATGCGACGGTGGCGCAGCTGCACCTGTTGCCCAAGCCATGATGTCGACATCTTGTTCGTCCATGAGCATTTCGTACCACGCGATCTCGGTTTCGTTCCACTCGCTGGAAAACCGATCGAAAAAGCCGCCGACCATGAGGTCGGCTTCTTTGGTGCCACGATGCCAGCTTCGAAAGCGCAGGCGTTTGATACGGGTCTCGCGGTTCACAACTGACTTTCTGGTTTTTGGCAAAACACCAAACGGTCGGCGGGCATTTTCATTGCTCGCCGACTTCGTGATAGGCACCCCCCTAGCCATGCGCCCCGACCTGCTCAACCCGTTGTTCGCCGAGATCGCCGTGCTGAAGGGCGTCGGACCCGCGTTGACCAAGCCGCTCGAGCGCCTCGGGCTGTCGCGCGTCATCGACGTGCTGTTCCATTTGCCGACAGGCTGCGTCACGCGCCATCGCGTCGATTGCCTCGGCGAGGCAGTGCCCGGCGACATAGTCGCCGTCGTTGTGACACCGCTCGAATACCACCAGCGCGGCCCGCGTAGCCCTATGAACGTGCACGCGGTCGACGTGAAGGGCGACCATATCAGCTTGACCTATTTCGGATCGAACCCCGGCTACGCGAAAAAGCGCTTGCCGCTTGGCGAACCGCGGCTCGTGTCGGGCAAGCTCGAGCTTTATGGCGAAACGCGCCAGATGGTGCATCCCGAGATTGGCGGCCCTGATGAATCATTCGCACTACGCGAAGCGATCTACCCATTGTCCGAAGGACTGACCGGCAAAAAGTTCAATCAGCTTGCTGCCCACGCGCTCGAACGTGCGCCCGAGCTCACCGAGTGGATCGAGCCGGGATTGCTTGCTGCGCGCGGCTGGCCGTCATGGCACGAAGCAATCGCGATGGGCCACGCCGATCCTGACGATACGCGTCCGCGTGACCGGCTTGCCTATGATGAAATTTTCGCCAATCAGCTGGCGCTGATGCTCGTGCGCGCCTCGACCCGACGGCGGCGCGGGATGCCACTGAAAGGCGATGGACGACTGCGAGCGACACTCAAGCTGCCATATGAACCGACCGGCGCGCAGACACGAACGATCCGCGAGATCGAGGGTGACATGGCCCAGGCAGCACCGATGCTTCGCCTGCTCCAAGGGGACGTCGGCTCGGGAAAGACGCTGGTGGCGCTCAATGCTATGCTGATCGCGGTCGAAGGAGGGGCGCAGGCGGCGCTGCTCGCACCCACCGAAATCCTGGCGCGCCAGCATTACGACACGCTGTCTCGGCAACTCGCTGGTGGAGATGTGCGAATCGCGGTGTTGACGGGCCGCGACAAGGGGCGCGCGCGCGAAGCAACCCTGATGGGCTTGGGCGACGGAAGTATTGATATTCTGGTGGGCACCCATGCAATCTTTCAGGAAGCGGTAACGTACCGGCGGCTCGGGCTGGCTGTGGTGGACGAACAACACCGTTTCGGTGTCGCCCAGCGCATTCTTTTGACGGCGAAGGGCGCACTGCCGCCGCATGTGCTGGTCATGACAGCAACGCCAATTCCGCGCACGCTGGCGCTGACGACCCACGGTGAAATGGACATCAGCCGCCTCGATGAGATGCCGCCGGGCCGGACACCGGTCGAGACGCGCGTCATCTCTGGCGAACGGATCGATGAGGTTGTTGAAGGCCTCGCGCGCCATCTCGCCGAGGGCAAACAGGCTTTTTGGGTATGCCCACTGGTCGAAGAAAGCGAAACGAGCGACCGCGCCGCGGCGGAGGCTCGCGCTGCCGGGTTGAAGCTTCGCTTTGGTGAGCGCGTCGGCCTTGTCCACGGACGAATGAAACCAGCCGAAAAAGACGCCGCAATGACGGCATTTGCTTCGGGGCAACTCGCTGTGCTGGTTGCGACCACCGTGATCGAGGTCGGCGTCGACGTCCCCAACGCGTCGTTGATCATTATCGAGGAAGCCGACCGGTTCGGGTTGGCCCAGTTGCACCAGCTGCGTGGGCGGGTAGGGCGCGGCGCGGCGCACTCGGTCTGCCTGCTTCTTCGCGGCACTATACTGAGCGAAACATCACGCGCGCGTCTCGCGCTGATGCGCGAAACCAACGACGGGTTCCGCATCGCCGAAGAGGACTTAAGGTTGCGGGGTGGCGGCGAAGTGCTCGGAACGCGCCAGTCAGGCGAGGCCCGGTTCCGGGTTGCGACTGCCGAACAGATCATCGCGATGGCTGCGATCGCAACTGATGATGCGCGGTTGCTTGTAGACCGCGATGGCGGTCTGGAAGGTCGGCGCGGACAAGCTGCGCGGGTCGCACTCTATCTGTTTGAACGCGATGCCGCGGTGGGGCTGCTCCGCGCTGGTTAGCGCGACACGTCCCGCACGATAGCGGCCATCTGCAACGGCGTGAGCGCTTCACGGAAAGCGGCTCCAATGCGCTCGCCCAAAACCCAGACAAGGTCGGCGCGGACCCATCCAACGATTGGCATATCGATACGGATCGGTTCGCGCTCGCACTGGTCCATGTCCGTGATTGCCATGAACCCGTCCTCAGACAGGTTCAGCAACCTGATGCCCGAGAGGCGCCCTTCTCTGTCGGTCATCAGGGTGTCCGCGTGAATGCCCTGGCGCGCCGCGCGTCGGCGGTTAACTTGGGCGACATGTGCGGCGAGCGGCACGGCGGAGGTTTTTTGCATGAATGGGCGTCTGGCACTCCCACAACCATCTTTCCGTCAACAACTAGGCTTGCTGCCGCGTTTACCCTTCACCGAACAACCAGACCGTGCAGCTTTTTTCCTGCCGAAACCTTTACGGGGTCTGCACCCGGCGCGATAAGCGCGGCTTCGTCGGTTACTTTCTCGCCGTCGATCCTGGCGCCGCCTCCTGCGATCAGGCGGCGGGCTTCGCCCTTCGAGGTCACAAATTCGAGCGCGATCAGCGCATCGACGATGGTAATCACTTCACTCGCGATAGCATGGCGGGGCAGGTCGTCACCCCTGACCGCATCGCCGTGCGCCAACGCTGTCGCCGCATCGGCCAGAATCTTCTTGGCGTCATTCAGCTCTTCGCCTTGCAGGCTCTCAAGGCGCGCAATTTCGCACAGCGGCAAATCGGTGAAAAGCCTGAGGAACCGTCCGATGTCACCATCTTGAGTATTGCGCCAGAATGTCCAGTAATCGTACGGGCGCAGGGCATCGTGATTGAGCCAGACGGCGCCCGCCGCTGTTTTGCCCATCTTGCTACCGTCTGAGGTCGTGATCAGAGGCGTCGTCAGACCGAATAGCTGAATCGAATCTGTCCGCCGGGTGAGCTCGATCCCGTTAACAATATTCCCCCACTGATCGCTGCCCCCCATCTGAAGGCGACAGCCGACGCGGCGCGACAGTTCGAGGAAGTCATAGGCCTGGAGGATCATGTAATTGAATTCGAGAAAGGTCAGCGGCTGTTCGCGCTCCAAGCGCAGCTTGACCGAGTCGAACGTCAGCATACGGTTAATCGTGAAATGCCGACCGACGTCGCGTAGAAACGGGACGTACTCCAACGTGTCGAGCCAGTCGGCATTGTTGATTATGATCGCATCGGTAGGCCCCTCCCCGAACGTGAGGAATCGTTCGAACACGCGCCGGATGCTGGCGATGTTGGCAGCGATATCGCCGTCGCTCAGGATCCTGCGCGATTCGTCTTTACCTGAAGGATCGCCAACCTTGGTCGTACCGCCGCCCATAACAACGATTGGCTTGTGCCCGCTGCGTTGCAGGTGACGCAGCATCATGATCTGGACGAGACTTCCCACGTGGAGCGAGGGTGCTGTCGCGTCGAACCCGATATATCCCGGCAAGACCTGTTGATTGGCAAGCGCGTCGAGGCCGTTCGGATCGGTGATCTGGTGAATGTAGCCGCGTTCTTGAAGCGTCTGAAGCAGAAGGGAAGCATGTGTCATAGCGCGGCTGCGCATAGCAGATTGCGGCAACACGTCATCCCCCGGACCGATTCGGACTACGATACGGTGCAAAAGCGAAGCAATTCCCACTCGAAGTTCAGCGCGAATATAGTAGGTTAGGGGCTGAGCTTGACTCCACTCAGCGCGCCCACGGTCATATTCTAAATATTTTGTTGACAGCTACATGGCGGGGGCATCGATGTAGTCGGATTTCCGATATTATCAAAGGCATGCGGCGACCGGGTGGGCGGCGGCCGAAAGGGCAGTGTCGCCGCAGGCACGTAACCGTCGCATGGAGCTCGCCCAATCCTACCGGATGAAGGCGGAGCAGTGTAGTCAAGCCGACGAGCCACCGCTGCTCGTCTAGAATTCAGGGTTTGCGGGTCAATGTCCGCATCGCATTGTCGAGGCCCGTCAGTGAAAGCGGAAACATGCGCTCCCCTATCAGCTCGCGCACGAGGGCAATCGACTGAGAATATCCCCAGTGCGCTTCGGGTAAAGGATTCAGCCACGCCGCTGCCGGATAGGTTGTCGTGAGCCGCTGCATCCACGTGATGCCTGATTCCTCATTGAAGTGCTCCACTGAACCTCCCGGATGCGAGATCTCATAGGGGCTCATCGACGCGTCGCCGATGAACACGAGTTTATAGTCGTGTCCGAATTTATGAAGCACGTCCCAAGTAGGGGTGCGTTCGGCAAAGCGTCGTCGATTGTCCTTCCACACTCCCTCATAGGGACAGTTATGAAAATAAAAGAATTCGAGATTTTTAAACTCTGCCGTCGCGGCACTGAAGAGTTCTTCGCAAAGCTTGATATGTGGATCCATCGAGCCGCCAACATCCAGAAACAACAACAATTTGACCGCATTGTGCCGTTCCGGTCGCATGTGGATATCCAGCCAGCCTTGCCGCGCCGTGCCACTGACCGTGGCATCGAGATCAAGCTCATCGGCCGCACCTTCGCGCGCGAAACGCCGCAAACGGCGTAGTGCAATTTTGATGTTGCGGGTGCCGAGCTCCTTGGTCGAATCGAGGTTCTTGAACTCGCGCTTGTCCCAGACTTTGATCGCTTGACCGTGTTTGGATTCGCCACCAATCCGTATGCCTTCCGGGTTGTAGCCACTGTTACCGAAGGGAGACGTGCCGCCCGTCCCAATCCACTTGTTGCCGCCCTCGTGGCGTTCTTTCTGCTCATCGAGCCGCTTTTGCAGCGTCTCCATCAATTGTTCCCAACTGCCCAGCTTTTCGATCTCTGCCATTTGCTCGGGAGTCATAAACTTTTCAGCTACTGCCCGGAGCCAGTCCGCGGGCACTTCGGCATCCTGTTCGCCGTACGTTGTCGCGACACCTCTGAAGACCTTGGCAAAAACTTGGTCGAACCGGTCGATCAGGCCCTCGTCCTTCACATACGTTGCGCGCGCAAGGTGATAGAAATCCTCGGGTGTGCGGTCGATGACCTCGCGCTCGAGCGCCTCGAGCAGAACAAGATGCTCCTTCAGACTGGCTGGAATGCCGGCGGCGCGAAGCTCATCAAGAAAATTGAGAAACACGATACTAGACGTGCACGATCTGCAACGATGGCGCAATCCTCGGCCAATCGTTCCCCAATGCCTAACGCCGTCTCAACCACGTCTTTACGCCCTTCGGTTAGGGAAACTGTTCCATGAGCAGTGAAGCGCATCGAATGAGCGAAAGGGTGTCAATGGTTGAGCAGTCTGCAGCGACGTTTGCAACAAACGATGCAGCAACGACGCTTGCTGCCCTCGTATCGCGCGAAGCGACGTCGGCGCATCCCTATGTCGGTTCGCTGCTGTCGCTCGACAGCGCCGAGGCAACACGCAACGCCAGCGACGCGATCCATCATTTATCTATGTTGCACGGTCGCCATCCCGGCGTGATTGACCACGCAAGCGCGCGAACAGCATCGGATACAGCGCGGCTGGCGCTTTTCAGAATTGCCGATGCGTTTGCACTCGAACGGGAATTCCTTGCTCGACTCGTCGTTGCCGCCGGACCCATTCCAAGCACGCCGGGACAAGCTGAAACCGAGGCGAGCGTCATTGCGCAACGTCATGCGATCGAAATGCTCGCGCAGTCCGATCGCCAGGGCTGTGCCGTCGGCGCGGCGCTTGCCATGGCCTATGACTGGCATGCCATTCGTCCAATTCTCGACGTTGCTGCTAACCGGTTTGGGGTTGAGCCGCCGAAAATGGCCCTCCCGGACGAGGACGAATATGTCGACATTGCTCGCAGCGCCTGCGCAACCCCGGCCACCGAGCGCGCCATGCTGTTCGGCGCCCAGCAAATAGCGACTCAACACCGCGGGCTGTGGGATCTGCTCGAAGTTCGGGCCAAGGCACGCCTACACTATTAAATACTTGCAGGCTTCGTTGAGGCCCGCCATTG
>JAYVVA010000105.1:0-3465 GCA_043787435.1 Sphingomonadales bacterium
AGAGGTGGTTCGGCAAATCTGAACACGGCGATAAGTGGAGTTTCTGCCTGATGGCGACCAATATGGTCGCGAACAGGAGACACGATGAGCAAGAGACCACGCCGGAATCACGTAATTGCTCACGGGGTTGGCAAAAAAAGTCTTGCGCGGAGACTCGAGATTTGATTCACCCTACCGATGTCGATCGGACCTGGCATTGGGCTGAGTGAAGGCGAAAAAGATGTCCTGCTGGCGCAACAGCAGGCGATGATCGAGCGGTTGGTGGCGCGGATATCCGAACTTGAGGCGCTGGTCGGCAAGCCGCGCAAGACGTCATCCAACTCGCATACTCCGCCGTCGAAGGACGGGTTTGGTCGCGGCAAAAAGGGGCGCAAGGCGTCGGGGAGAAAGCGGCCTTCGCGCGAAGGCAAGGCGCGGCCGCTGACGGAGACACCGGACAAGACCGAACGCGTTGTTGCCAGTTCTTGCGGCCATTGCGGGACAGATGTGTCTGATCAAGCCCAGCGCTGTCGGCATCGCTATGATCACATTGACCTGCCGCCGATCCAGCCGATTGTGACGCGGGTGGAACTGTGCGGTGGTCGCTGCCGTGGATGTGGTCGGCGCTATCGCGCTGAGGCACCGGTTGGGATGCAGCCGGGGACGCCGTTTGGCCCCGGCATCCGCGCGTTGCTGGCCTATTTGCATCACAGTCATCACGTCAGTTTTGAGCGCTTGTCGCGGATCGCCCATGAACTGTTCGGTCTGGTTATCTCCGAAGGCGCCATTGCCAATATCTTCCGGCGCCTGGGCCACGGCATGGCCGCTGCCACCACCGCGATCCGCGACAAGCTGCTTGTCGCGCAGATCATCGCGTCGGATGAAACCACCACCCGGACCAATGGCGTGACCCATTGGCAATGGGTGTTCATCTCGGACAAAGCGGTCCTCCACAAGATCGCCCCGCGCCGGGCCCGCAGTGTTGCCGAGGAAGTGCTCGGCGACCATAAGCCCGATGTCTGGGTGTCCGATCGCTATGCCGGTCAACAAGAACTCGGCAAGGAGCATCAGGTCTGCCTTGCCCATGTTTTGCGCGATGTGCAGTACGCCATCGATAGCGGCGATACGATCTTTGCGCCCAAGATCCGCGATCACCTGCGATGGGCCATCAGGGTCAGCAAGCGACGCTGCAATCTCAAGGACACGACATTGGCGAGCTATGCCGCCAAAGCCGACAATATGCTGACCCAGTTGATGCGCGCGCCGGTGGCTCATCCGGCAGGCAAGGTCCTGCTCAAGCAGATCAAGGCCTGGCGGACCAAGTTCTTCGTCTTCCTTACCAACCGGGACGTCCCTGCGACCAACAACATCTCGGAACGAGAAATCAGGCCCTCGGTCGTGTTCCGCAAGGTCACCAACGGCTTCCGGTCAGAATGGGGGGCTCAAATCCACGCCGGGTATCGCTCCGTCACCGGCACCGCGCGCCTCTCCGGACAATCCGCCCTCGGCGCCATTCGCGACCTCGTTGACGGCAACTTCGCGGTCGCCTGAGCAGGTCGCCGCAAGCCAACCCCCTGAGCAATTACGGAATCACAGCCCGGCCTTCAAGGCAAAGGTAGCGCTGGCGGCGGTGAAGGGTGAAAAGACGCTGGCCGATTTGGCGCAGCTGTTTGATGTTCATCCCAACCAGATCACGCAGTGGCGCAGCCAGCTTCTGGAAGGGGCTGCCGGGGTATTCGGTTCTGAAGCGCGCAGCGCCATTGAAGAACCGATCGACGTAAAAACGCTGCATGCCAAGATAGGTGAGCTGACGCTGGTCAATGATTTTTTGTCAGGTGCGCTCGGCCCAAGATCGTAACGGGGCGGGTCTGTTGCCGAGCGCAAGACGATGATCGACCGTTCACACGCGCTGCCGGTATCGCGCCAGGCACAGGCAGTCGGGATCAGCCGGGGCAGCGTCTATTATCTGCCCAGGCCGACGCGTGCCGCCGATCTCGCGATCATGCGGCGGATCGATGAGCTGCACCTCGATTACCCGTTTGCCGGCAGCCGGATGCTGCGTGACCTGCTGGGTGTCGAAGGCATCAGGGTCGGGCGACTTCATGTCGCAACCCTGATGAAGAAGATGGCGATCACGGCGATTTACCGTCGGCCCAACACATCGAAACCAGCGACAGGCCACAAGATTTACCCCTATTTGCTGCGCAAGCTGCCGATCGTGCGGCCTAACCAAGTGTGGGCGACCGACATAACCTACATCCCCATGGCGCGCGGGTTCGTTTATCTGATCGCTATCGTTGACTGGTTCAGTCGGCGGGTGCTCAGCTGGCCTTTGTCGATCACGCTGGAGACCGACTTCTGCGTCGAGGCGCTCGAGGAAGCGCTGATGCGCTTTGGCAGGCCTGACATCTTCAATACTGATCAAGGCAGTCAATTTACCAGCATCGCCTTCACCAGCGTTCTGCTGCGCGAAAAGATCGCGATCAGCATGGACGGCAAAGGCGCATGGCGGGACAATGTGATCGTTGAGCGCCTGTGGCGCTCGGTGAAATATGAGGAGGTTTATCTGCACGCGTACGCCTCGGTCCCAAAGGCACGCGCCTCGCTGGGCCGCTATCTGACCTTTTATAACAGCGGACGGCCACATTCCTCGCTTGACCGGAGGACGCCCGATCAGGCTTACTTCAACCGACCGCTTCTCGCAGCGGCATGATCAACCGGCAGCCGCTCCACTTATAAATCGCGCGGACCTGTTCAAACAAACCGAGCCACCTCTGTTTGACATAGCCCAGCTTCTTCAACTCCCGGCCAACAGTCGTTTCTGTTAAAGAGATGCCAAACTTATCACGGAGCCAACGCGTCAGGTCAATCAGCCGCCAGCGAACAACTCCATGGATCGCCGGGATAGGGCCGCTTTCGACAATCTCCGCAACAGCTTGCCGCTGAGCATCGTTCAACAAGGGAGGCTTGCCCGGGGCCTTGCCGTCAAGGAGGCCGTCGGAACCCCGGGCATTGAACCGCACGACCCAGTCCCGCACGATCTGCAAGCCCACCCCGCCGATGCGCGCGGCATCGCCGCGGTTCCCGCCGTCGTAAATTTCAGCCAACGCCAGCAACCGACGACCTTGGTTTGCACTCTTTGTAGCGCGCGCCAGTCGCCTCAAGCTCACAGCGTCAAAGTCGTTCCGCAATCCGATCGCTACACCCATGGTTATGCCCTCCTAAAGGCAGCCATAGATTCAGACTTTTGCCGGTTTGGGAATCCCCCCGTGAGTCAGCCTCATAACAGGTCGGTATAAGTGGCACGTTCTGCCGGTGATCATGCCACTGCGAGAAGCGGCTGGTTGAAGTAGGCCACCTCATCTATTTGGGTTGGCCGACAATGCTCAGCGCAGATCATTAAACCAAGGTCTGCGCTTGCATGGCACCGTCGCGTCGACGTGCACGGCGCATGGCAAGTCCAGTTCGTGCGAAACCGATGAGCAT
>JAYVVA010000106.1:0-3825 GCA_043787435.1 Sphingomonadales bacterium
CGCTTTGAGTCGTTGCGCGAAACTGCCGAAGAGTTTGCTTTCTTCTTGTGGCAGACCGAGACCTAAAGATCCGCCGAGAGTGGGACGTGGCGCGACAGCGAGGCTAGCGCTGCGAACGTGGCAGCCATGGCGATAGCGATCGTAGCAAAATATGCCGACCCACCACCGATGCTCAGAATGCCTGCCCCGAGCAAGGTGCTGATAACGCCCCCCGTGCAGCCGACTGCGATCGCCGCGCCGAGACCGGTAGCCCAGACGGCGTCGGGGTAAAGATGTACCACCACAGCATAGAGAGACGTCTTAACGCCATTGATGGCGAAGCCGAGAAGCCCGAACGCTAGTACAGCACGGGTTGGATCTGTGCTACACGCAACCCAGTCCGCGCTCTACGCCGCGATGATTGCGGACCCCGCGCTTAGCGCAAGCAAAGAGGGCCCGGATCCGGCTCTCATGATGATCCATGCGATCACGATCACTCCGCCGATGCCGCCCAGATTGAATGCGCTCAAACCCTCGCTCGCTGTTACTGGCGCAAACCCGGCGTCAGTAAGCATCGTCGGTGCCCACGAGAACACGTTGTAAACCGCAAGTAGACACGCGACAAAGGCGCTCCATATGGCCTACGTATTCCGGCTGACTTCTTTGCCAAACAGATCGGCCAGCCGACCCCGCTGGCGCACCGGCACGCCCCAATTTTTTACGACGGCGATTCTGGCAGGGCCACCATGAGCACAAGCGAGACAAGCACGGGCAGTCCGCCGACCACAAAAAACAGTGTTCGCCAACCGATTACCGGCAAGTTGGTTCGGGAGATCAACCCAGTCATCAGGCTCTCAAGGGAATGCAGACGATTGTCAGCATCGTGGCCAATGCGCGCTTTTTTCAGTTGCGTGTGTTCCGCGGCGATCGCCACCGCATTCGGCATCGCGCCGCCGAAACCGAGCCCGGCAAGAAACCGCAAAGCGCCCAGCTCCCACAAGCCATCGATCAAGCCGGTGGCAAAGGTCATAGAGCCGAACAACGCCACTCTGCTGATCAGCACATTGCGCCGTCCTATGCGATCGCCGAGAATCCCGGCGATCACCGTTCCGACGCTCATGACGAAAAGGCCGATCTCAGCTACCGTGGCCATCTCACCCCTCGTAACACCCTATTCCTTTATCGGGGCGGGTGTTGCAAAGCCGAGTACCTGATTGTCAAACCCGTCAAAAATAATCGCAAGCGCCGCGAGCGCGACCACACCCTTTTGATACCACGTCCAGCTTTGGTCGTCGGCGTTCACGGTTATTTTGACCAATCTCGACGGCGTCGTGCGCGTGTCACGGTGGCCTCAAACGACTGCGAATTCTTCGGTATCAATGCTCCGCTGCTGCCCCGCCGGATAGCGAGGCCCCGCAACCGTCTCATGATTAATCAGCGCGTCGATCCTTGCGACGGTTGCCTCATCGGGCATCCAGTCGTGTCGCGCGATATTTTCTTCGAGATGAGCAATGTTGGCTGTGCCGGGAATCGTGACGATATGCTCGCCCTTCGTCAGCACCCAGCCGAGCGCGAGCTGCGCTTGGGTGACGCCTGAATCGCGGGCAATACTGCCGAACGCATCGACCAGTGCGAGGTTCGTCTTCCAGTTCTCGCCAATGAAGCGGGGCCAGCTCTTGCGCAGGTCGCCATCAGGCAGCTGGCTCGGATCGCGCAGTGTCCCGCATAGCGACCCGCGTCCGACGGGCGAGAACGCAACAAAAGTTGTGCCCACTTCCTTGCAGGCCTGCAACACGGCGATTTCGGGATTGCGCGTCTGTGGGGAATATTCGGTCTGCATCGCGGCAATAGGGTGGACGGCTGCCGCTTTGCGCAACGTCTGCGCCGACATTTCTGACAGGCCGATACTTCCGATTTTTCCAGCGTCAACGGCGCGGGCTAACTCGCCTACCGAATCCTCGATCGGTATATTGAAATCACGACGGTGAAGGTAATACAAATCGATGTGGTCGGTCTGGAGGAGTCGCAGGCTCTCCTCTACCGCGCCCCTGATCATTTCCGGGCGGCAATCGACCCGCCGCTTGTCGCCATCGACGAAAATTCCGGTCTTTGATGCGAGGAAGAACTCTTTACGTCGCCGGTTGAGCGCGTTGCCGATCAAGGTTTCGTTTTTGCCTTCGCCATAGATGCGCGCTGTGTCGAGATGGTTGTAACCAAGATCGAGTGCACGGTGGAGCAATTGGGCTCCGTCTTCGGGAGATGGCGGCACGCCATAAGCCCAGCTCAGCGACATACAGCCAAGACCGATGGGGGTCACGTCGCGTCCGGCAAGCGTTCGGGCTTTGCTTGAGGTCAAAGCGGCAATCCTACATAATTTTCGGCGATCGCGGTCTGCGCTGCCTTCGACGATGTGATATAGTGCAGTTTGGCTGTCTGCATACGCCGTTCGAAGGGGCCATCTTCGAGAAAACGATGCTTGAGCTTCGTCAGCTGCCAACTAAAACGTTCGGCTTTCCAGATACGAGCGAGCGCTTTGGCAGAATAGCCAGCGATCGCTTCACGATCGTTTCGATTGTAGTGGCGCTGAACGCCTCGCAGAGACGGGTAACATCAGACGCGGTGAGGTTCAGGCCCTTGGCGCCTGTCGGCGGGACGATGGGCGTGGCGTCGCCAGCTAGAAATAGCCGTTCATGGCGCATCCGCTCCGATACAAACGAGCGAAGCGGCGCGATCGATTTTTCGAGTGCGGGCCCCCGCACCATGGTGTCGGCGACTTGTGGCAGGCGCAGCGCCAGCTCATCCGACAGCCACTCGTCGGGCCACCGATTATCATCCACATCAACAGGCACTTGGCCATAGTATCGACTGCGGGTGGACGAGCGCATCGAGGCGAGCGCGAAGCCCCGGTCGTGATTCGCATAGATCAGTTTGTCGTGGCACCGCGGCGCATTTGCCAGGATATCAAGCCAACGGAACGGACAGGCCCGCTTGAACTCACGGCGAAAGTTGGTCGGGATCACCCGACGCGAGGACCCGTGGAAACCGTCGCATCCTGCGATGAAGTCGCAACCCAGATTCCTGCCATTGCCCCACGTCAGGCGCAGCGCATTGCTGGTCACATCGTGCAACGTGACGTCACTGGCGTCTCAAATTATCTCCAACCCGCGCACGGGCGCGGCGTCAATCAAGTTCTTAGTAACTTCGGTCTGGCCGTAAGTGGCCATATGTTTGCCGGTCAGCGCAAATGTATCGATGCGGATCAGCCGCTCGCCATCCGCCAGCGCGAACCCTTCTTCACGCATTCCCTCGCGGTTCGTTCGCTCGTCAATACCCAGCCAGTGCAGCAGGTCCGTTGTCGTCCGCTCGAGCACGCCTGGACGTATACGGTCGGTCACGCGGCGCTCTGACGTGCGCTCGACAATAATGCAGTCGATTCCTTCGAAATGCAGCAAGTGACCAAGCAAGAGTCCTGCGGGGCCTGCACCAACGACGGCAACCTCAGTCTTCACTGCGCAAGTTGCTTCGCAAGGGCATCAAGGACCCGGTAACGCGGCAGCACGTGCGCCAAGCTCGAATTGGGTTCGCGCCCCTCGCGGATCGCGGCAATGAGCGCGCGATCCTGCAACTCGATCCCATTGGTCGACACCGCTGAGTCACCCAGGTCGATGGTTTCCTCGTTGCCCGACGTTATATCGTCATAGCGCGCGATGTAGGTCGCTGAGCCGCCGATGTAGCGAGAGAATGTTCCAAGCGGCCCATCGTCGTTGAAGCTCAATGACAGCGTGCAGAGTGCGCCGCTAGCTGCCTTGAGCTGAATCGTCATGTTCATCTCGATGCCGAATTCAG
>JAYVVA010000107.1:0-2582 GCA_043787435.1 Sphingomonadales bacterium
GGGCGGCGCGCGGCCTTGGCGCGTTCAACAGGGGTAAAGACGCGGTTCTCGAAACGCTCACCAAAGCGTTCGAGCGAATTTTGAATTCGTTCGATATTGCACAGGTCGGAACCGAGTCCGACGATCACGATGGGCTTGCCTTCACCGTGCGCTCTCCAAAAGTGCCTTCATCCGGGTCACACTATCGGCAAGGCCGCTGAAAATTGCCTCGCCGATCAGGAAGTGGCCGATATTCAGCTCGGCAATCTGCGGAATCGCCGCGACAGCGACAACGTTGTCAAAAGTCAGCCCGTGCCCGGCATGAGGCTCGATACCGTTCTTGACTGCAAGCGCCGCCGCATCGGCCAGGCGGCGCAACTCTACGCCGTCGGGGTCGCCGTGCGCATATTTGCCGGTATGCAACTCGACCACCGGCGCGCGCAGGCGGATCGACGCCTCGATCTGGCGCGCGTCCGGTTCGATGAACAGGCTGACGCGGATGCCTGCGTCGAGCAGTTGCGCGACCAAGGGCGCGAGATGATTATGCTGTCCGGCGGCATCGAGTCCTCCTTCGGTCGTGCGCTCCTCGCGACGTTCGGGCACGATACAGGCGGCATGCGGTCGGTGGCGCAATGCAATGGCAACCATTTCCTGGGTTGCGGCCATCTCCAGATTGATGGGTAGCGCTGTCTGCGCGATGATCGCGTCGAGATCGGCATCGCGAATATGCCGACGGTCCTCTCGCAGATGGACGGTAATGCCGTCACCGCCTGCTGCTTCGACAATCCGAACCGCACGCATCGGGTCGGGGTGATCCCCACCGCGCGCATTGCGGATTGTCGCGACGTGATCGATGTTGACACCAAGGCGAAGAGGCTGAGTCATGAGGCGCGTCCGGCTGCTCCCACGGGGTTGTCGTTCGACCCGTTACGATGCCCGACCCGGCCGAAATCCATTCCTTGGCGATTGGTAACGGCGAACAAGATGCGATCCATTTCAGGCCTTATGATCTTGCGCGCCATGAGGAAAATGATGTCAAGGCGGGCGCGTTTGGCGTGACGGCTGGCAACCGCCCTATCGAGGTAAAAACGCGCCGCCGCAACTTCGTTCATGAGCTGTGCCGCAACAGGCTTGTTGGGAAGCGGCGAGCCCCGGGCCGCCGTGGCGCGCCACACCGTGATTGCCACGCATGGCGAGGCGGTGTTCATGCGGCTCTGCTGCCTGGCTTGATCGCAGGGATCGCGGCGAGTTCACGAGGTAGGGCATCGGCGGCATATGTCGGCACGGACAAACGGATGAGTGGATAAAATGGAACACCGAGATCGACGATACCGTCTGACCGGTCGACAAGCGCTGCTGCTGCCACCACGATCCCGCCTGCCCGCGTGATCGCCGCGATGGCTTCGCGCGAACTGAGCCCCGTCGTGACCACATCTTCCATCATCAAGACGCGCTGGCCGGGCGCCAGCCGAAACCCGCGCCGCAGTTCGAACACGCCCTCGGGTCGTTCGAGAAAGACCGCCTCGACACCCAGCGCACGCGCCATTTCATGTCCGGCGATCACGCCGCCCATTGCAGGGGAGACAACGATATCGACGGCGAGATCCTGAGGCAGCCGGATCACCAGCGCTTCAGCCAGTCGGCTGCCGCGCTTGGGATCGGCGAGGACTCGTGCGCACTGAAGATAACGAGGCGAGCGCAAGCCCGACGAAAGAATGAAATGCCCCTCAAGCAGCGCATCCGCTGCTCTGAACTCTGCCAGCACCTCTTCGTCAGTCACTTGGGTCCCCATGATCGCGTCGCAATTTCGACGATTCCGTAAGGACATCGTGGGCCTGTGACAACCGATGTGAGCAGCCGCAGCAAAAACACCGGCGTAACCGCTTGAGACTGACAGAGGCCGCGCGTATAGGCCACGGCTGTGACGGTCCCACCGCGCGTATCCCCGCGCCGGACCAGCGCCAAGAGGGATTGATTTTCGTGAGACTGCTGACACCTGCGCTGATCGCTTTCGGGCTGGCCTTTTCGGCGCCCGTCATCGCCCAACAAGCACCGCTTCCAGCCAAGGCGGCCGTGACGAACGCATCCCCGGTGGTTGCCACGCCTGCCGTCGCGGCTCCAGCAGAACTCAAACCCGTGGTCGGCATCGGCCAGCCCCTCTCCGCAGGTTATGGACTTCAGCCGCAGGTCACAAAAAACGGTGAGTTCGCGCTGTGGATGCATAATGTCATCCTGATGCCGATCATTGTGTCGATTTCGTTGTTTGTGCTTGGTCTGTTGTTCTGGGTCGCCTTTCGCTATCGCAAGGCCGCCAATCCGATTCCGTCGAAAACATCACACAACACGTTGATCGAGGTGATCTGGACGCTGGCGCCAGTTCTCATTCTTGTCGGCATCGCGATTCCGTCGATCGGTCTGCTCGCGGCGCAGTATAAACCTGTTGGCAAAAACGCCGTCACGGTCAAGGCTACAGGCAACCAGTGGTTCTGGTCCTACACCTATCCAGACCACGGCGATTTCGAGATCGTGTCGAACATGTTGCCTGACGATCAGGCCAGAGCGAGGGGAGAGCCGCGCTTGCTTGCCGTTGATAACCGCATCGT
>JAYVVA010000108.1:0-1617 GCA_043787435.1 Sphingomonadales bacterium
ATTTGGCGCTATTTCAGCTTTGAACGCGGCGCTCGTCTAATTGATTGAGACTGAGGCTACGACAGACCGCTCTCCGTAGCGAACGACTCACTCTAAATATTTACCTTTCACATCGGACATTCATTCGACGCACGCGAGCCGTTCCAGAGAACAAGAATTTGCGGGTTCACCCTGGTGATGCGGGAAATCCAATACAAACCGCGGCCCCGGCTGAACATTCGGCCATTCAGGTTGCCTGCCGAGTTGGCGGCCAAGTCCAGCAATTATTGTCATTCCTAGACTTTTGGACTTTTTACGATCGAAGTCCGGCGGCAGACCGGCGCCGTTATCAGGTACCTTATACCAAGTCCGTAAAAGTTCGACTCTACTTCCGATTTCCCAAAAGCGCTGCGATCTGATTCAGATATGTCGAGGAGATCTCGATATGGCGGCGCCGATTTCGTTACGCGAAGATTTCGATGGGCCGAGGCTTCGCGCCCTGGTCCGTTCGGAAAAAGCGGGAGCGGTGACGCGGCGGCTTCTGGCTCTTGTGACGATTTACGAGGGCGGCACGCGGACCGAGGCGGCCCGGCTTGGAGGGGTCGGGCTTCAGACCCTTCGCGATTGGGTGCTTGCGTTTAACGCCAAGGGGCCGGACGGACTCGTCGATGGTAAGTCGACCGGGCGTCCGTGCCTGCTCGATGACGAACAAAGGCGCGCGCTCGTCGCCATGGTCGAAGCCGGTCCGATTCCTGCGATTCACGGGGTCGTGCGCTGGAGACTGATCGATCTGGCGCAATGGATATTCGACGAATACGGCCTGTCGGTGACCAAACAGATCCTCAGCCGCGAACTGCGCGCTCTAGGCTATCGAAAACTCTCGGCGCGACCCCGTCATCACGAGCATGACGAGGCGGCTGTCGCGGCGTTCAAAAAAAAGCCCCAGCCCTCCTGGCGAGCATCGCCACGGCCACCGGCAAGCCGCTCGAACTTTGGTTCCAAGACGAAGCCCGCATCGGCCAAAAGAATAAGATTACACGGCGGTGGGCGGAACGCGGCACGCGCCCTTTTGCCTTGAAGGATCAGCGAACCGCCTCGGCCTATATCTTCGGCGCTATCTGCCCTGCGCTCGGCAAGGCGGCCGGTCTCGTCCTGCCATTTTGCAACACCGAGGCGATGGAATTGCATTTGCAAGAGATCGCACTCGGCGTTCACCCCGGAGCCCACGCCGTGCTGTTCGTAGATCAAGCCGGTTGGCACGTCACAGCCAAGCTGAACGTGCCGGAAAACATCACGCTCGTTGCGATGCCGTCCAAATCACCAGAACTCAATCCGGTGGAGAACATTTGGCAGTATATGCGCGACAACTGGCTCTCAAACCGCATCTTTAACAACTACGGCGACATCGTCGATCACTGCTGCTTCAGTTGGAACAAGCTTGTTGAAAGGCCCTGGCTGATCATGTCAATCGGGATGCGCCGCTGGGCGCACGGGTTTGGCTTTTAGGGACTTGGTATTACGCCAGTTTTCGGGGGCAATACGTAATGTGTCGCACAGTCCGGCTGGCCGAACGCACACAAGGGTTATTGCAAGCGATGCGCCCTGCGTGCGCGCGAAGGCGACGATGCGATCGGCGAG
>JAYVVA010000109.1:0-8295 GCA_043787435.1 Sphingomonadales bacterium
TTCGGGAAATAACCGCGCCTGTCTCGTCGCATGATGATGGCGCCGGCCGGAAGGGCCGGGGTCATCGCGTGTTAAGCGTCCGCCGGACGGATGACGGGAAGCATCAGGTGGATCCAGAGTAACGCCAACAAATAGGCGGTCGAGCAGATTGCAAACATCGGCCAATAGCCCCAGCGGTGCATCAGGCTGTACCCGGCGAACCAGATCATCCCGGCCCCCGATAAGTTCCCCGCAACAGCCCCAGCGCCAATCACGGTCGCGACGCGGGCGACGGGGACTGCGTCCGCAGTCATGCCGAACACGTTCGTCGAGAAGCCCTGGTGGGCGAACAGCGCAACCCCGATGATCACGGCCGCGATCCATGGGTTCGGTGCATAGATTGCGAGCGGCATCGGCAGGATCATGCAAGCATAGAAGAGCATTGAACTCTTGCGTGCCCGGTTCATCGACCAGCCCTTGTTGAGGAGCAACGGGAACAACAGCCCCGACGAAAGCGCCCCCATCGCCGCAAAGCCGTAAGCCACTGCTGTCGGGCCGCCGAGCGTACCTTGTTTCATCCCGAACACCCGCGCGAAGAAATCTGGGATGAAGAAGAGCAGGAAGAACCAGCCGAGATCGCTCAGCAGCTTGGCGCCGACAACTGCCCAGGTGCGGCGGTCGGAAAACAAGTCGCTCCAGTTCAGCTTTGCTCGCGCGCCGGCGACCGACGCGGCAAACACCTCCTCGATCGGCAACAGATTTCGCGTGCCGACGATCCAGAAGACCAGCCAGGCAAAGCCGAGCGCGCCGGTCAGGATGAAAGCTGACTGCCATCCAAACGCGAGTGCTAAAGGCGGAATGAGCAGCGGGGTCACGATCGCCCCGATGTTAGGTGCGGTGTTACCGAGGCCAAGCGCAAAAGAGCGTTCCGTTACCGGCAAATAGACTGCGGCAGATTTTACTGCTGCCGGCGTGCCGACCGTTTCTGCCGCCGCAAGAGCGACCCGGGCAATCACAAATTGCGACACAGTGGCAGCGAACGCGTGCGCGATGCCAGCGAGGCTCCACATCCCGACACCCCAACCGAGAGCACGTCGAACCCCGAACCGATCCACGAACCAGCCGACGAAGAGGTACGAGAGCGCAGCGGTGATCTGAAACGTCGTGCCAAGCAGCGCGTAGTCGCTGTCAGTCCAGTCAAAGCGCGCTTGCAGCGTGGGCTTGAGCAGAGCCAGCACCTGCCGGTCGACATAGTTGAGAGCAATGGCGACGAAGATAAGGCCAATCAGCAACGCGCGCGCTCTTGGTGTCGAACCCGATGTTGCTAGGGCGCGCGTACGTTGTCCGATTGACATCGCTGTCATACTCCCGCTTTTGACACCGTCTTAGAGCGTCGTCAGACACGGGCAAGCTATGAAAACGGAACGAACAATACCAGCTGCGGCAGACTTGTACGGCGATCTGCTCGACATTGCGTCGTCGACAAACATTGGCTGGCGTGCCTACCTCCCCGGATTGCTGCTGACCGCGATTGCGTCTTTAGCGGCGGCCTATCTTGCCGAACACTATGGTGCCCCCATCATGCTAATGGGTCTCCTCATCGGACTTGCCTTCAATTTCGCCAATGCGGATCCCCGCTTGCATCCAGGACTGGGCTTTGCTTCCAAGACTTTGCTGCGCTGGGGGATCGTCCTGGTGGGCCTTCAAGTTACCTTTGGCCAGATTGCAAGCTTGGGGATTCCGGCATTTGCCGCAATTGCCGCAATGGTCGCGCTCGTCATGCTCAGTGGAACCGCAATGGCAAAGTGGCTTGGACGAGGAGCAGCATTCGGCACTCTCGCCGGCGGTGCCGTCGCGATTTGTGGCGCATCGGCAGCGTTGGCGCTGTCGAGCGTGCTTGGCGAAAAACGGGCATCAAACGCGCAGCTGACGCTCGTTCTTGTCGCTGTTTCGGCTGCGAGTGCCGTCGCGATGTCGTTTTATCCAGCACTTGCCCACATGCTACACCTGACCGATCGGCAGGCAGGGTTCCTGATGGGTGCATCGATTCACGACGTTGCGCAGGCGCTTGGCGCGGGGTATTCCTATTCGCCAGAGGCTGGCGCGACGGCAACGGTCGTTAAGCTCACGCGGGTGGCACTGTTGGCGCCTACACTGGCCGTCGTCGCGTGGGCCTATCCCGATGATGGGATGTCGCAGCGGAGCGGGGTCGGGGTGCCGTGGTTCGTGATCGGCTTTCTCGGCTTGTGCGCCCTCCATTCGCTCGTAAGCCTGCCGCAACCCGTCCTCGACGCGGCCAAGCCAGGTGCAACCGGCCTGTTGCTGCTCGCCGTTACGGCCACGGGCATCCGTTCGCCAATGAACCTCCTGCTCGAACAGGGTTGGCGCGCATCGATGCCGGTGATCGCAGCGACGCTGATTTCGTTCGTGCTCGCGCTCGGTGCTGCGCTCATTCTGGTTTGAGCTGTCGCATCATCGTCATGTCATTATGAGGTCATCGCATCGAATGTTTTCTCAATTGTGCTAGATAAGAACGGAATAGGAACGGCTACCAGGCCCTTCCGCCATGCTCATTCGCCCACGATTGCCATCAACTGTCGATTACGGGTCACCTGACTTCCAAGCCTGCGGCTGCTTGCGCCCCAGATGTTGCCATTCTTCGCTGCGGTGAGCATGCTCGAAAGCTATCGTTCGTCGTCTTCACGAAGAAGGACGGCTGAAGGGAGACTTCGATGCAATCACGCATGGCCATTATCGCGGCAGCTCTTTCCCTGGCCACGCCTATCGGCGCGCAGGAGGACCATCATCATCACCCGGTACCGGAGCACCTCGGCACCGCACACTTCGCAGTCAGTTGCGCGTCGGCGGTCGCGCCCGCGTTCGATCGAGCCGCGGCGCTTTTGCATTCATTTGCCTATGAGGACGCCGACTTGGGCTTCGCTGATGTGGCCGCGCGCGATCCTCGCTGCGCTATGGCGCATTGGGGGCGTGCAATGGCGCACTACCACCAGCTTTGGGATGTGCCGGCCGGTGCCGGGCTTGCCGCTGGTGTCGCAGAAATCGACAAGGCCGAGGCGATCGGCACCGGCACGCCGCGCGAACGCGCGTTGATCGCCGCTCTTGGCACGTACTATGCTAACGCAAGCCAGGTGCCTGCCGCGACGCGAGCAATGCACTATTCGGACGCGATGGCGGTGGTCTCGCGCGACTACCCAAACGACGACGAGATCGCGACGTTTTACGCGTTATCGCTCGTGGCAACCGCATCACCGGCCGACCATATGCACGCGCGACAGAAGCAGGCTGCCGACATTCTGGAGCCAATCTGGAAGCGCCAGCCGGATCATCCCGGCGTGCCGCACTATCTGATCCACGCCTATGACAGTGCCGAGCTGGCGCAGCGCGGCCTGCCGGCGGCTCTCGCCTATGCCAAGATTGCGCCTTCCGCTCCACACGCACTGCATATGCCGTCCCACATCTTCACGCGCTTGGGGCGTTGGGACGATTCCATTGCTTCCAACATCGCGGCGCGCGATGCGGCACTGGCTCAAGGCGACGCCGGCGAGGCGCTGCATGCGATGGATTATCTGACCTATGCCTATCTTCAGCGAGGTCAGACCGCTGCGGCTGCGCAACAGGTGGCGGATTTGAAGGCCATGCCCGGCCTGTCCGCCGCCGGCTTCAAGATAAGCTATGCCGGTAACGCCATGCCCATCCGCATGGCGGTCGAGACCCGTGACTGGGCTACCGCCTCGGAACTCAAGCCGATGCCAGACACCGCCCCGCAGATCGCGGCGATCGTGTGGTGGGCCCGGGCACTTGGCAAGCTCCGCGCTGCCGTGCCCAGCTCTGGCGACGCCGACATCGGAGAGATTCAAGTCTGTCGCGAAACGTTGCGCCGGGCGAACGATAATTACTGGATGACACAGGCCGACGTCCTTTTGAAATCAGCACAGGCTTGGCGTTCCGCGGCAGCGGGAGACAGGGTAACCGCACTGACGACAATGATGGCAGCTGCGGACGAGGAGGACGGGCTTGAGAAGCTGCCGCTCACGCCCGGGCCGATCGTCCCTGCACGCGAGCAGCTGGGTGAACTCCTCCTCATTGCTGGCAAGCCCGGAGAAGCGCTGACTGCCTTCAATGCGGCATTGAAATTGGCGCCCGGCAGACTGGGTGCGTTGCGGGGTAAAGGCGATGCCGAACGTCGGCTCAACGGTCTCTAGTCAACAGCGCTCTACCCGTTTGGCCCCCGTCGCGCCCGAAAGCTGATTCGCACGCTAACCACTAAATCACGACTTGGCCTGTTCGCCGGACGCCGGCTGCGGCCATTTCACGGTATACAGTCGGGCGGCCGAGCCCGAGCTGGCGGGCGGCATCGGTGGGCGGCACCCCGCTTGCGACGAGCTTTACCGCGGACTGCGCCTTGTCAGGATCGAGCGGCCGACGACCGGGCAATTTGGCCTTGGCGCGCGCGGTTGGTGGGTTCGGCGATCAGCCGCCGCTCGAAGTGCGCAATCGCGCAATCGCGCCGAAAACATGAAGTACCAGCCCTCCTGCTGCCGAGGATGTGTCAAGCTTTTCCTCAAGACTGAGCAGCGCGACGCGGCGCTCCTTCAGCTCTTTGACCACGGTCAGCAGCTCGCCAAGCGAGCGACCGAGCCGGTCGAGCCGCACTACCAAAAGTGTGCCGCCCTTGCGCACCTAGGCGAGCAGTTCCACCAACCCGGGGCGATCCATCGATTTGCCCGAGCGCAGGTCAGTAAAGACTTCGATCGCGCCCGCTTGCTCGAGCCGCATCGTCTGCCCGGTGACGTCCTGGTCGCCCGTGCTGACCCGCGCCAAAGAGTCTGCTGCTGCCAAGGCGCCCGCCACGCAGATCGCCGGCCATATGCCGAGCGTGCGGATCACCAAGCTGCTCGACAAAGTCGCCCGTTCGACCGGCTTCCCGTTCGGCTTCCCCAACGTGAAGACTGGCGAGCCGCACGACAACGAGAACGCTCTGCTTGCCGCCATTCTCGCCGATGGCTCGAACCTCGGCCTCGCGCGCTTAGCCGACGCGAGTCAGCGCATTACCCCGGACCCGTTGGTCCGGACAGCTACGCACCCTCCTACAGAGAGTTGCTCAATGATAACCCGAGCGCCAGCCCGAGCGGCGGCACCAACCTGGCTCCTGTTGCTGCAGGCAGAGTTTCGGACGCACGACGCACGACGCCCGGCACTGGCCTCTCTGGCTCGGTGAAGCCGCTTTTGTCTGGCGTGCTCGTCAATGGTGCCAGTCGTCAGACGGTTGTCGATATCGGCGTGCCGCAACAGCCGAGCCTCGACAAACGCAACGCTTGCCCAACACGTTGAAATCGAAGGTGTCACCGGAGCTCGAACTGCGTTCGATCGCGGTATGGCAGGGCTTGACCGCAATCCAGCGGGATAATTCGGGCGGCCCACACCGTGACACTGTCTTCGGACCTGGTTGTTTGGGGAACGCTTGCAACTTCAGCCGCTATAGCCTCGCGGACCTCCGCCAGAATCAGTTTCGCCCCGAGTTTCGGGCGGACGGTACCGTCGACAGGCGCGACTACATGGCCCGGCCGTACGAGCTCAATGAGCGTGCCAGCCATGATGCCGCGACGCCAAACTCGGCGGCGATCGTTGACTTCACCACGGCCGGGCAAACGACGCGTCTCGCAGAACGTCCATGCCTAGACCAAATACGCGCCTCGTTACCGCGCGGACGGCGCCAGTCCGTGCACCTCAGACTACCGAGCCTTCAGCCCAAAAGATATCAGATCGTAAGATTTCTGGGATGAAAAAGCGCGGCTCAACTCGGCCGGAATTACCAAAATCCGCAGCATCGCGGCCGACTTGACCGTAAGCCAAATCGAAGGGCTCACGCTGAACGGTTCATGCGCCCACACCCACGCCAACATCTCGTTGATCCCGGTATCTTGCTCGAAGTTTACGCCACCGGACGTGGCGACGTGAAATTCGACGACTGTCGATCAGAGATTTACATTGTCATTACGCCCCGTAACGCGGCCAGCGGATCGATCGACTATAAAATACCGGTCAGCGATGCCGGCACGGTCATCAATGGCATCGTTCGGGTTGCAGCATTCGTACATTCTTGTCGCCATCAGTCGGCAAAATCGCCATAGATCGAGCCTGTCAGGCAAGTGGAAGGGCGCTATACCCTCATGCGATCGTATCTCGGGGCGCTCAACGTCACCGCATTGCAGGGCTTGCAGCGCCAAAAGCGTTTATCGTTTGACGTCATCGAAGGTTTTTTGATCGTTGGGCTCATCTGGGCCTCGGTGAGCCTATTTTGGGCGCTCGCCAAACCGATGGGTCCTTTTGGACGCTGGCAGTCGCCGGGAAGCGCGATCAGTGTGCCAGACCCGTTGATCCTCACACGGTTCGATCCGTTTTTTCGCAATGCGGTTGTCGGCCCGACAGCCGTGACATCCTTGCAGTTGAAGCTGTTCGGCACGCGTATCGACCAAGCAATGGGCCGGGGGTCGGCCATCATAGCGACGCCCGACGGCTTGCAGAGCAGCTATGCGGTCGGCGAAGAGATCGTGCCCGGCGTTCAGCTCAAATCGGTCGCTTTCGACAGTGTTATGATCGAACGCAGTGGTGTGAGCGAACAACTGTTCCTTGATCAGTCGGTAGCGCCCACGGTGACATCGGGGCAAACAGGCGCGTTGCTGCCACCCGCCGTGACGGAACGCCCCCTGTTGACGGCGCAGTCAGCCATAGCGGGCATCGGTTTTTCGCCGCGCATAGAAAAGGGTGGTGTAACGGGTTTCGTTGTTGGTTCTAAAGGGGCTGGTCAGGCCTTCGCGGCCAGTGGTCTGCAGCAAGGGGATATCGTGACGCAGATAAACGGGGTTGGGGTTAAGTCGGGGGATGACGCGACGCGTGCCATGGGCGCTCTTGGGATCGACGGACGGGTCAGCTTTACCGTGGAGCGGGCTGGCAAGACTGTGGTCGTGAGCACGGGTTCGACAAAGTGAAACGCTTGCCCCTCCTGGTTGCCATTGCGCTGGCAACGGCGGCGCCTGGGCAGCAGCTCCTCAATCTGCGCGATGCCGACATTCGCGCATTCATTCAAGACGCAGCCCGCGTTACAGGACGCACTTTCATCATCGACCAGCGGGTGCAAGGCAAGGTGTCGGTCGTCACCGACCGACCGCTGTCAAAATCCGAATATTTTGAAGTGTTTCTCTCGACGCTGCGAGCCAATGGCCTGGTTGCAGTCCCGACAGGCAATGGCGGCTACCGAATCCAGCCCATCGATACTGCAGCTGCGCAGCCCGGACGCGTCGGATTGGCCGGCGCTGCGCGCAACAGCTTCGTCACCGAAATATTCCGCTTGCGCGCTCTGGACGCAGTGCAGGCCGTGGAGACTGTCCGCCCGCTCGTCAGTCGTGAGGGATCAGTTACCGCAAACGCTACGGCAAACAGCCTGATTGTCGCCGACTACGCCGACAACATCCGCCGCATCCGCCAACTCTTGTCCCGCCTCGACAATGACAGCGCTGATACGCGCGTTATTCCGCTGCGCAACGCCGGGGCCCGCGAGATAGCGACGTCGCTGCAGGCGCTTACGACGGCTGGTGGGCCTCGGGGTAATGTTGCGATTTCGCCAATCGACAGCTCGAACTCGATTGCCCTGCGCGGCGACGCACGGGCCGTCGCGCGTTTTGCTGCCATCATTGTCGACCTCGACAAGCGGGCCGCGGCAGGGTCAGAAATCAGGGTTATTTTCCTGCAACACGCGGATGCCGACAAATTGCTGCCGGTGTTGCAGCAACTCGTAGGGCAATCGCCGTCAATCACCTCGCAAGTCGTCTCGACAACCCTGTCTCGCACATTGCCGGGCGCGCAGTCCCAAATTGTAGCCGCCATGCCTTCGACGTCCTCCGCGGGAATTTCTTCCGGCGCAACCCGCAACCCGGCCATCATCGCGCGATACGAAGGAACTAACGCCGTCATCATCTCCGCGTCTGCAGACGTGCAGCGCACCTTGGGCGAGGTCATCCGTCAGCTTGATACCCGGCGCGAACAGGTATTGGTTGAAGCGATCATTGTTGAAATCTCGGATACGGCCGCACGCAAACTGGGGATTCAGTTTGCAGTCGGTGGCCCCGGCGGCGGCGGCTTCAGCACCTATTCAAACGTCACGCCCGGCATCGTGCCGATTGCCGGCGGCGTCCTCCAGAACCAGTTGAGCGGGGGAACGACAACAACAACGACCGTCAACGGTACCACGACCAGCACGACGAGCGGCAATACCAATGGCAGCACGCTGCTCCAAGG
>JAYVVA010000110.1:0-3461 GCA_043787435.1 Sphingomonadales bacterium
CGCCATCATAGCCGGTGGCGAAAACGATGATGTCCAACGGATAGTCGGAATCCTGCGTGCGAATGCCCTCTGGCGTGATGCATTCGATCGGTGCCGCGCGCACATCCACCAGCGAAACGTTGTCGCGGTTGAACGTCTCATAGTAGTCGGTGTCAATCGGCGGGCGCTTGGAGGCATAGGGGTGGTCGACATTGGACAGCAGGGCCGCAGTCACCGGGTCCTTCACGATCTCCTTGATCTTGCCGCGCAGGAACTCCGCCGCCGTGTCGTTCGCCGCCAGGTCCGTCATCAAGTCCCCGAACGTGGTACGAAACACGATGCCGCCCACTTCCCAGGCTTTTTCATACAGATCCCGGCGCACATCCGGTGCAGTGGCGAGGGCGGAAAGCTGCGAGTTGTCGAACGGATGGCCGGACGGGGTGGCGTGCATCGCGCGGCGGATGTCTGCGGCGTTGTCCTTGATCCAACGCTTGAACTCCGGGGTCAGCGGGGCGTTGCGGGCCGGCACGCTGAATGTCGGACTGCGCTGAAACACGCTCAGATGGGATGCTGTTTCGGCGATCACCGGGGCCGCCTGGATGCCGGTGGACCCGGTGCCGATCAGCCCAACCCGCTTGCCAGCGAAATCCACCCCCTCCGCCGGCCACTGCCCGGTGTGGTACCAGCGTCCCGCGAAGCTATCGAGCCCGGCAACATCCGGGACGTTCGCCGCCGACAGGCAGCCGACGGCGGTGATCAGGAATTTTGCGGTGAAAATCTCCCCCGAAGCAATCCGCACTTCCCAGAGGTTCTGCGCCTCGTTGTAATCCGCCGACGTTACGCGGGAGTTGAAACGAATATCCCGTTTCAGGTCAAACTTGTCCGCGACATGGTTGAGGTAGCGCATGATCTCCTGCTGTTCGGGGTAGCGCTCGGTCCATTCCCACTCCTCCATCAGTTCCTTGGAGAAGGTAAAGCCATAGACGTGGCTTTCTGAATCGCATCGTGCACCAGGATAGCGGTTATAGTACCATGTCCCGCCCACACCGTGGCCGGCTTCCAGCACCTGTACCGAAAGATCCGCCCGTTCGCGCAGGCAGTGTAGGCTATAGAGACCGGCAAAACCGGCGCCGATAACGAGCGCGTCGGAATGGTTGATCCGGGTAGCGGCGGTTTCGTCTGATGCATTCGCGGACATGGTCAAGATGCTTTCCTGATCGGGTATATTTAACGAGCGGGAACCGGGACCGCGATCCGATCGCAGTCATGAGTCAGAGAATCCCTACTGATTTTATGCCAAGTTCCCTTGAGGAACATGTTATCGGCGTTGGTCACCATGGACAAGCGCTTGCCGGCCGTCGTACGATGTCGGCGTTCTGGTCGAGCGCGCCCTGGGTAATGGATGCGGGGTTGGGCCGGCGCTGGACGGGGGATAGGTGCTCGAAGTCGAAGCAATAACGTGTCGGTATGGCTCGGTAACTGCGCTGCAAAACGCCAGCCTTCGGGTCGAACCAGGCGAGCT
The DNA here is from genome assembly GCA_043787435.1 of Sphingomonadales bacterium. Lineage (GTDB taxonomy): Bacteria > Pseudomonadota > Alphaproteobacteria > Sphingomonadales > Sphingomonadaceae > Sphingomonas_O. Next base: position 1,502 of record JAYVVA010000110.1, read on the forward strand.
AGTTTGCATTCTCGGCAGCAACGGCGCCGGCAAGAGCACTCTGATGAAGGGGATCTCCGGACTCCTGCCACCCTCCTCCGGGCGGGTGATGCTGGACGGGCGCGACCTTACGGGCCGGTCCCCGACCGAGATGGTCAAGGCCGGGCTGATCATGGTCGCCGAGGGCCGACGCATTTTCCGGACGATGTCCGTCAGCGACAATCTTACCCTGGGCGGCTACGTGCGCCGAAAGGACACGGCAGGGCTGGCCAAAACCCGCGCCCAAGTGCTCGATACGTTCCCCATGCTTCGCGAAAAGATCCATGCCATGGCCGGCGCGCTATCCGGCGGACAGCAGCAGATGCTCGCCATTGCCCAAGCCCTCATGGGCGCGCCGAAGCTGCTGATCCTGGATGAACCCTCCCTCGGTTTGGCGCCGTCCGTCATCGCCACCGTCTTCGAAATCATCCAATCGCTGAAAGCGGGGGGGATGGCGATGATCCTGGTGGAGCAAATGGTCGGACGGGCTTTGTCCGTAGCCGATCGAGGCTATGTGCTGCAGACCGGACAGATCGTCGCCGAGGGCACCGCCGACCAGCTCCACGAGAACCAAGCCGTCCGGGCTGCGTATCTGGGGGTCCGGTAGCGGCCAGTCGGAGTTTCCTTGGGGTGACAATCTCATGTGTGCACGTGATCGCGCACTCGAAGGACCGCCACGACTCCGAGCACCGTAAGCGTGAACGACCATACGGCTAAATACAGCGGGTCGAAGTGCGCGACGACGGTTTCACCAAAATAGCCGGCACGGAACATCTCGAAACAATGAATAGCCGGATTCCAGAGAATCAACCGCTGCATTTGACTTGGCAACCAATCGACCATGAAGAATACGCCCGAAAGCGGCAATGCTAGATATTGCGCTGGCTGGATGAACTTCTCGACGCTGTCGGACCGCTCGGTGGCGGCAACGATCAGCAACCCGATTCCCGCATGATACCATGCCGTAAAAAGCCAGGCGGTCAACAGCAAACCCCAATCCTGCACCGGCTCGGTGAGTCCGGTCACTAGCAAAATTACATACATTACCGCCAATGCCGTCGTGGTCGACAGAAATTCGAGCGTTAAGCGCGCCAACACAATATCAAGATGGCTAAGCGGTACGTGATAAAGCAATGCAGCATTATTACTGATTAGGCGGACCATCGAATTCGTCATATGCCGCCACACCGTCAACGGCATATAACCAGTAAGCGCGAAGCCGACCACCGGCACGCCGTGGATCACCGGTTCTTTCAGGAGCGACCAGAAAGTTAGCACGCCGGCGGTCAGGATCATGGGCTCGAGGATTGTCCACACGAAGCCGAGGTTCTCGCGGCCGAAGCGGACCATGAGATCACGAATAATCAGCGCATGGATTCCGCTGAGATGCCCTCGCAACGAGCCAAGTCGCACCGAAGTTAACATTACAGCACCGCCTTTATACATGGGACGTCGGCCCAGACAGATGATTTAGCTACGAGGGCAACAGCATCCCACGGCCTTAGCACCACTTTCTAACAAAATCGCTTACCGAGCTGCGAGGAAGGGGGCATCTTGCCAAAGCGTAAAGGCAGCAGCATCCAAAAATATTTAGCCTGAAAGCGAGTCATCACGACGTCCGTCGAGTGGGAGACTATCCGAGGTTGCGCCGAAACACGTAATGAGGCCAAATTTGCTCGGAAAATGCCCGGTCCTGCTGGATAATTTCCTCGACAGCCTCCGTGGCCCCAATACAACTCGATACCGTAGCGTCGTCAAACACGATGTAGCCTCCTTCGACCATGGCGGGGCTGACCGCGTCATAAGCGTATCGCGCCGCGGATTTGCTATCGCAGTCTATATGCGCAAGAGCAATCGGGCCGGCTTGCGCGAGGACCGCAGGCGCTGTTGCGTCGAACAACCCGGGGATAAAGCGCAGATTGTTCAGTCCAAGACTCTTGGC
>JAYVVA010000111.1:0-10433 GCA_043787435.1 Sphingomonadales bacterium
GCCAATGGCATTCGTCGTGACCTCAATGGCCCTGATATCAAGCGTTCCAGCATCGATCCCGAGATGCACCTTGCGCCACTGGCGGCGGTAGGAGGCACCATGTTTGCGCGTCTTCCACTCGCCCTCGCCCGTCATCTTGATACCCGTGCTGTCGACCAGCAGATGCAGACCGCCTGAGCTGGGCCGCCCGCCCAGATTGACCGTCAACGTCTTCTGCCGTCGGCACAGCGTCGTATAATCCGGCACCGGCCAATCCAGCTTCGCCAGCTTGAGCAGGCTCGCCACCAACCCCGTCACCTGCCGCAGGGGCAGGTTGAACAGCGCTTTCAGAGTCAGGCACAGCTCGATAGCGCTGTCTGAAAACCGCATCGGGCGACCAGGGCGACCGCACGGCTCCGAGAGCCAGTGCATCTCTGGATCAAACCATATTTCCAGCGACCCGCGCCGCTTCAGCGCCGCATCATACTTAGGCCAGTTCGTCGTGCGATGTAGACGTGCTGCAGGTTTGGGCATCTCGCCCTCTATCCCGTTCGCCTCGCTCCGGGAATCCACAATGTCAATTTCGCAACAAAGCCGTTCGCTAATCAGATGTCCACCATCGGGGCTTCAAAAATTTCCGGAACCGCGTCGAACATGGCGAGATCAACAGCCCTGCACCGCGGGCCTGATCAGACCCGCCCCAGCCCGCTGTCTCTAACCTCCCCGATTGTAACGAGGGTATAGCTAGGCAGCGACCCTTTCCATCCCGAGCAACGGCGCGAGGTAATGGCCAGTATAGCTGCGCGATTCCTTGGCCACATGTTCCGGCGTCCCGACAGCAACGATCTCGCCCCCCCGCACGCCTCCTTCGGGTCCCAGATCGATCAACCAGTCCGCCGTCTTGATGACTTCCAGATTGTGCTCGATGACGACTACGGTATTGCCCTGCTCCACCAGCGCATGCAGCACTTCGAGCAATTTGCGCACATCTTCGAAATGCAAACCCGTCGTCGGCTCGTCGAGAATGTAAAGCGTGCTGCCAGTCGCGCGACGTGATAGCTCCTTGGCCAGTTTGACCCGCTGGGCTTCGCCGCCCGACAAGGTTGTCGCTTGCTGGCCGACCTTGACGTAACCGAGACCGACTTCGGCGAGCATTGCCATCTTGTCGCGAATGCTGGGAACCGCCTTGAAGAACTCCACCGCATCCTCGACCGTCATGTCGAGGACGTCGGCAATGCTTTTGCCCTTAAATTTCACTTCGAGTGTTTCACGGTTGTAGCGCGCGCCGTGGCACACGTCGCACGTCACATACACATCAGGCAGGAAGTGCATTTCGATCTTGATCAGGCCATCCCCTGTGCAGGCCTCGCAACGGCCACCCTTGACGTTGAACGAGAACCTGCCGGGTTTGTACCCGCGCGCAGCGCTCTCGGGGAGCCCTGCGAACCAATCGCGTATCTGGGTGAAACTGCCAGTATAGGTCGCCGGGTTGCTCCGCGGCGTGCGCCCGATCGGCGACTGGTCGATGTCGATCACCTTGTCGAGATATTGCAGTCCCTCAATCTTTTCGTGCGCGCCGCTCAGCATCCGTGCGCCATTGAGGGCGCGCGCGGACGCGGCATAAAGCGTGTCGATGGTAAAGCTCGATTTACCACTGCCAGACACACCCGTGATGCAGGTGAAGGTACCCAGCGGAATCGACGCAGTCACGTCCTTCAGGTTATTTGCCCGGGCGCCTGTGACCGTGAGTTTCTTACCGTTGCCCTTGCGCCGTTTGACGGGAACCGGGACGCTGCGGCGACCGGACAGGTAATCGCCTGTGATGCTTGCCTCGTTGTCGAGGATGTCTTGCAGTGTGCCCTCGGCGACTACGGCGCCGCCGTGCACGCCTGCCCCTGGTCCCATGTCGACCACCCAGTCGGCGGTGCGAATAGCGTCCTCATCGTGTTCGACGACGATGACGGTATTGCCGAGATCGCGCAGGCGCCGCAGCGTGATTAGCAACCGATCATTATCTTTTTGGTGTAGTCCGATGCTCGGTTCGTCGAGAACGTAAAGCACGCCTGAAAGGCCGCTGCCAATTTGGCTGGCAAGGCGAATACGCTGGCTCTCGCCGCCAGATAACGTGCCGCTGGTGCGGTCGAGATTCAGGTAATCGAGACCCACATTGTTGAGAAAGCCCAGGCGTTCGACGATTTCCTTGAGAATACGCTCGGCTATCTGATTTTGCTGATCAGTCAGTTTCGCTGGCATGGACTGAAAGAATTCGAGTGCGGGACCAACAGCGCGGCGCGTCGAGACGCTGATGTCTTCGCCGGCAATCTTGACCGCGAGTGCTTCGGGGCGGAGGCGTGCGCCGTGACAGGTCTCGCAAGGTTGAGCGTTCTGGTATTTCGACAATTCCTCGCGCATCCAGGTGCTGTCAGTGGCCACGAGGCGGCGATCGAGGTTCCCGATGACGCCCTCGAAAGGTTTCTTGACCTCGTAAGACTTGCGCCCGTCGATGAACTTCAACGTTACAGGGACGCCTTTTGTGCCGTAAAGAATGGTCGTGACGACAGCCTCGGGCAGTTCGTTCCATGGCATGTCGAGGCTGAAGCCGAAATGCGTGGCGAGGCTGCCCAGAACCTGCATGTAATAGGGGCTTGGTGGATTGGACTTGGCCCAAGGCATGACCGCGCCCTTCTTGATGCTGAGGTTTTCGTTGGGAACAACCAGCGCAGGGTCAAAATGAAGCTTTTCGCCGAGACCGTCGCATGCCGGGCACGCTCCCTGGGGGGCATTGAATGAGAACAGTCGTGGCTCAATTTCGGCAATGGTAAAGCCGCTAACGGGACAGGCAAACTTCTCGCTGAAGGTGATACGACCTTGCGGGGCGTATTCACCCGCGACCAGTTTCTTGCCGTCTTCGATGGTAGTGACTGGATCCGCAGGGTCGACATAGGCCAGCCCGTCCGCCAGCTTTAGCGCTTGCTCAAACGAGTCCGCCAGTCGCGACTCAATCCCGGCCCGCACCACAATCCGGTCAACAACAACTTCAATATCGTGCTTGTATTTCTTGTCGAGCACCGGCGCCGCGTCGATATCATGGAACTCGCCGTTTATCCGGACCCGCGTGTATCCTGCCTTTTGCCATTCGAGCAGCTCCTTGCGGTATTCGCCCTTCCGGCCTCGGACGACGGGAGCGAGCAGATAGGCACGCGTCCCCTCGGGTAGGGCGATCACCCGATCGACCATCTGACTGACCTGCTGCGCACTGATCGGAAGACCGGTCGCCGGCGAGTAGGGAATGCCCACCCGTGCCCACAACAGGCGCATGTAATCGTAGATCTCGGTAACGGTCGCGACCGTCGAACGCGGGTTCCGGCTCGTCGTCTTCTGCTCGATGCTGATTGCAGGCGACAGCCCCTCGATGTGATCGACATCGGGCTTTTGCATCAGCTCGAGAAACTGGCGCGCGTAGGCCGACAAGCTTTCGACATAACGCCGCTGCCCTTCGGCATAGATCGTATCGAATGCGAGGCTGGATTTGCCGCTACCGGAAAGCCCAGTAATAACAATCAGCTTGTCGCGCGGCAGATCGACCGAGACGTCCTTGAGATTATGCTCGCGCGCACCGCGAACAGAAATGTGAGTAAGCATGGGTGAGGTCTGTTCCAGATTTGTTCGTACGTCGCAAGGACTCTTGCCAAGTGGGATGTGCGGCGCGCAGCTGCAAGCGATTCGTCCTGAAAACCTCGAAGAGTCGACGCGACATCTGTCGTTCGACCTCGCGGCCTGTTCCATGCCTTCTTTACTGGTTGCAGCTTTGGCACCACCGCCCGGGACGCGGGCAGGGCCAAAGTCTGGCAGGGCGAAAGACTGATACAGCGCGCAATGCTGGTTGCGCGCATTTTGGCTTGGCGGCGATCGAGGCGTTTGGGCCAGCATTCCGGCGGGGTCTCAACCAGAGCGTTCGCCACACCTGCCTTGCGATATTGAAGATCGCGGTGCCGAATTATTGGACAGCAAGATCCGCGTGATCGACGCATCGAGCACGAGGTCTGTTTGATGCTGCGCCCCTGACAACCTCAGACACACGCAGTGATTGCTATGAGCCTGAATTTGCTCGAGCGGTTGCGCGGAAATGTAGGATGCCGGCGTTGGGAACCCACCTCCCGCGCGCGCGGGTTTATCGGTGAATTGCCGTCGCGAGCCAGTTTGCGGCGACGTCCGGACTCGCCTTGTCCTCGTGTCGGTCGACCAACAAATTGGCTTTTCGCATGGCCTCCACGGGAATTGCGCCGATCAAGGGCCGGAGCGCACTGACCAGTCTCGCATCTCGGGCTGCTTTGGGACCAACCATCAACAGTGCATCATAACTGGGGATAGCACCGCGCGGGTCGCTCAGCACAACCAGCCCGTCAGCGGCGATGCGTCCGTCGCTTGAAAACGCCGAGATGACATCGGCGTCGCCAGATTTCAGCGCGTCGTACATAAACGTGGGGTTGAAAGTCCGCTGTCGAGCAAAGTGCAGATCATAGGTATTGCGGATGGTCGCCCATTCAGGGCGATCGAAGAATTCAAGATCAGCGCCCAGCGTGAGCGATGCTCCCACTGCGCGCAGGTCGTCGATGCTTGCAATACCTCTGGCGTGGGCGGCCTCGCCCCGCATTGCCAATGCGTAGGCGTTCTCGAACCCGAGCGCCCCCAGCGTAGTGACGCCGCGCTGCGCCTTGGTCCATGCCGCCACACCCGCAACCATGGCCGTGCGTGTTGGGTGATCGGCGCGCTTCATCTCGTTGGTCCAAAGCGTGCCGGCATAATCTACATAGACATCTACCTCGCCCGACGCCACGGCGCCGAACACGACCGCCGAGCCGAGATTCTCCTTGTAGCGCACGGCATACCCTGCAGCCGTCAGTCTGTGACCGATCAGGCGAGCGAGGATATATTGCTCGGCAAAGTTCTTGGCCCCGATCGTCACAGCCTGTTGTGTCGGACGGATTTGCGAAATGAGTGCAGCGACGGGCGCGGCGACGAACAGCGCCAACGCCAGGATCCACAAGATACGCGGTCCTTTCGATATCCCGCGCTCGGCAAGTGCCAGCAGCGCGTCGGCGGTCAACGCGAGCGCGGCTGCAGCCAGGCATCCCCAGATGACGAGTTCCCAGTTTTGGGTTTGAAGGCCTGAAAAGATGATGTCACCGAGTGACGGCTGGCCCACAGTGGTCGACAGCGTGGCGGCGCCGATCGTCCACACAGCAGCGGTGCGCACCCCAGCCGTGACGGTCGGTAAGGCCAGCGGCGCCTCGACCAACCAGAGTTTCTGCCAAGATGTCATGCCAATACCATCGGCGGCCTCGAGCATGTCCGGGTCGAGGCCGCGCAGCGCAACAACAGTGTTCCGCAGGACCGGGAGCAGGGCGTAAAGCGTCAGCGCCAAAAGCGCGGGGAGGAAACCAAGTGGCGAAATCGGCACGCCCGTCAGTACTCGGACAGCAAGCAACAGCGGGTAGAACAAGGCAAGCAACGCCAGCGAGGGGATCGTCTGAACCAGACTGGCAAAGCCAAGCACGCCCTGCTCAACACGCCGCCGCCGCGCGGCAAACACACCCAGCGGGAGCGCAAGAATAAGGCCAAGTGCAAGCGCAGCGCTCGCGATCAATACATGGGATGCCACCAGCGGCAGGACGCGATCAATCACTCGCCCACCATCGCCGCCATGCGTTCTGCCTGGCGCTTGGGTACGGCAACCAGTGCCTGCGCCTCCCCGCCAACCTCGCCCCGGAGCAGTTGGGCCGGGGTCGCGTCTGCAGCGATACGACCGTCCTTCAGCACGACCACCCGGTCTGCGATCAGTAAAGCTTCAGCCATGTCATGCGTCACCATGATGCTGGTTAGCCCGAGTTGATCGTGCAGAGCGCGGTAATTCGTTGCCAACGTATCGCGCGTCACAGGATCGAGCGCGCCAAAGGGTTCGTCGAGGAGCATCAGACCCGGTGCCGTCGCCAATGCGCGCGCTACACCTACTCGCTGCCGTTGACCGCCCGACAGGGTCGCGGGCGCCCGAGTTGCAAAGTCGCGCGGCAAGTCAACTAGGTCGAGCAGCTCGCCTACGCGCGGCGCCGTAGCGCGCTCACCGGCGATCTGCAGGCCGATCGCTATGTTCGCGGCGACGCTTATGTGGGGAAACAGGCCAACACCTTGAATGACGTGCCCGATTCGGCGGCGCAGCCTGAAGGGCTGACCGTCGCAAACATCGCGACCGTCAATAAAGACGCGTCCGGCCTCGGGATCGACGAGCCGATTGATGATGCGAACGAGGGTCGATTTGCCCGATCCCGACCCGCCGACCAGCGCAACAAAGCTGCCTGCCGTAACGTCAAGTGATACGTCGTCGAGCGCGGACTTGCCGCCGTAACGCTTGGTCACGTTGGTTAAGACGACCGAAGGCCCCGATTTTAACTTGTGCACGTTCACGCAATGCGGTGTGACACCTGCCACGGGAGAAATCAAAGCGATGCAAAAGGCTATTTTTATCACGGGGGGCGGATCAGGTATTGGCCGGGCCACCGCGCAGCATTTCGCCGCCAAGGGGTGGTTCGTAGGCCTGGCCGATGTGAACGCCTCAGGTCTCGCCGAGACCGCCGCGATGCTCCCGAAAGCCATGACCAGCACGCATGTCATGGACGTCCGCGACCGCGACGCCTGGCAATCGGCGCTTGCCGATTTTGTGACCCACACCGGAGGACGACTCGATGTGTTGTTCAACAATGCCGGCATCGGCACCGGTGGCCCGCTGGAGGCTATGGAAGCGCATGATGTGGAGCGTGTGCTCGACATAAATCTCAAAGGCGTCTTTTGGGGCGCGCAGATTGGTTTTGAGTATCTGAAGAAGACGCCAGGTTCGGCGCTGGTCAGTACGTCATCGGCGGCGGGCATTTATGCAAGCGCCGGCATGTCGGCCTATTCGGCGAGCAAGTTCGGCGTCCGCGCGATGACGGAGTCGCTCGACCGCGAATGGGCAGATGCCGGCGTAAAGGCGAGGACGATCATGCCGAGCTTCATCGATACACCCTTGCTCGATGCCACGGCGTCAGGATCAAACCAAGCGATCCGCGAGCTCGTGCGCAGCGCGGGCCTTGAGTTCACCCCCGTCGAGCAAGTCGCTCAGGCCGTTTGGGACGCAGCGCATGGCACAAAAGTCCATACGCTCGTCGGCAAAACAGCCCGCCGCCTCAAGTTTGCGACAGCATGGGCGCCATGGCTACTCCCCAAGCGCTTCACGCCGAAAGACTAGTCGAGTAACGCATCGATCGCCGTTGCCAACGCCACGTCACGCGCCGAGAGGCCTCCAGCATCATGCGTGGTAAGCAACACGTTGACGCGATTATAGATGTTCGACCATTCCGGGTGATGGTCGGACTTTTCAGCGACGATAGCGACGCGCGTCATAAAGCCGAATGCCTCAACAAAGTCGGCAAAGATGAACTGTCGGGTCAACGCGTCTCGCGTTTCGTCATAGTCCCACTCGCCCAACGCGTCGAGCGCAGCGGCGCGTTCGTCCTCATTCAGTTGCTCGATCATTTTGCGCAGCCTCCGTTCGCGGCTATGTCGCAGAGGTGAATACCACAGGTCAAATGCTACCCGGTCATGCGGCCATCGAAAAGCCGCCGCCTGCAGCCCTCTATCGTTTCCTAAACGCCATCGCGGCGCGCGGGGCCACAGTCACGCCGGTGGTCGATGCTTTCCTCGGTCATCGACCCCTGTCTTACCGGCAGATCGACACTCATTTCGCCCTGAGAGGCCTTTGTTCGGTTCGACCCATCGGCCACTCGGCACAAACCCGCGATTTGGCCCCAACCCTCTTCCCTCATCGTCGCGCAATCCTCAACGAACGCCGCAAAAGCGGTGGAGCGCTCCACTATTTGGTCGCTCAAGTGATCGCTCACGAGGTCACCCCTCATTTTGGCCTCGGCGATGCCCAGATCGACGCGGTGGGGGGGGGGGCTTGGTGATGTTGCGATTTTCTGCCGTCAGCTGCACCCGTGGCGGACGAGTGCTGTTCTCCAACCTGAGCTTTGCCCTGGCAGCGGGCGATGCGCTCAGCGTCAGCGGCCCCAATGGGGTCGGCAAATCAAGCATGTTGCGCTTGGCAGCAGGGATGTTGCGCGCAGAGGCGGGCGTCGTGACGTGCGAAGGCAAAATTGCGCTCGCCGATGAACACCCGGCGCTTGATCCGGCACTGCCGCTCTGCCAAGCCCTGGCCTTCTGGGGCGACATAGATGGCGGAAACGTCCGAGACGCTCTTGCCAGTGTAGATATGGCTCATCTCGCGCAAATTCCCGTCCGTATGCTGTCAACCGGCCAGCGCCGCCGCGCAACCTTGGCGCGGACCCTGGCGAGCGGCGCCGCGATCTGGCTGCTCGACGAACCCGCGAATGGTCTCGATGCTGCCGGGGTAACAATCCTAGAAGGGCTGATTGCCACTCATCGCATCCGCGGCGGTATCGCAGTCGTTGCGACACACCAGCAGTTGGCGATGGCTGACGCGCAAAATCTGGTGTTAGAATGATCATGTTCATCCGTCTTGTCGCTCGCGATCTCTCGCGGGCCCTGGCGAGCGGCGGCGTTGCAATGCCAATCGTGTTCTTCGTTTTGGTTGCAACCCTCTATCCATTTGCAGTCGGCCCCGATGCACAACTACTCGCGCGGAGCGGCGGGGGGATGCTGTGGGTCGCAGCTTTGCTCGCCGCGCTGCTCCCGGCGGATCGTCTCATTGCGCCGGACGCCGACAGCGGCGTGCTCGACCAGTTTGCCGTGCGCGATATCAGTGATGAAATGGTCATCACTGCCAAGATGGTGGCGCACTGGATCGGTTTTGCGCTACCGCTTTTGCTCGCGACAATTCCGGCAAGCGCGTTGCTCAATCTCGACAACACGTTGCTGTCGAAGCTCGAAATAGCGCTTTTGCTCGGCACACCGGGCCTGGCGGCACTGGGCGTGCTGGTCGCAAGTCTGACCGACGGTTTGAAGGGAACTTCGGCCCTCACGGGCCTTCTCATGCTACCGCTGGCGATCCCAATCCTGATCTTCGGGGCAGGAAGCCTCGCCGCCGCCGACAGTGGCGCGCTCAAATTGCTGGCGGCCGCATCGTTGCTTCTTGTCGCCATCACTCCCTTTGCTGGAGGTGCTGCTATCCGCGCGGGTCGGGAGTAATCAGCGGTTGACCCACCTCGCCCAGATCGCGGTCGGGAGGGTAAGACCTCGCGCTTCCTCGCGGACACCGAGCTCCCCGCATTCGACATGACCGGGCAGGTCGCCGAATGCCTGTTTGATCAGTTCGCCGATCGCGAGGGCTGACAGGCGGATGGCATAGACGGTCAGAAAAACGAACGCCGACTTCTCGTCGACGAGCGACCGAATATTGGCGATCAACGGAGCAAGGTCGCGCTCGAGCTGCCAGATTTCACCCTCGGGTCCACGACCATATTTCGGAGGGTCGAGAATAACGCCATCGTACCGTCGACCGCGGCGCACTTCGCGCGCCGTGAATTTGGCAGCATCGTCGACGATCCAGCGGATTGGCTTGTCAGAGAGCTCGGCAAGTGCGGCATTGGCTTTGGCCCCCTCGACAGATTTTTTTGACGCATCGACATGGGTGACGCTCGCGCCTTTTGACGCCAGTGCGATACTACCCACACCGGTGTAGCCAAACAGGTTGAGGCACTGGGGCGCGTCATAATTGGCCAAAGCCGTGCGCGCCCAACTCCAAATCGGCATCATATCCGGAAAGAAGCCAAGGTGCCGGAATGGCGTAGTCTGGGCAGTGAACGTCAGATCGTCCCACCCAAGTTTCCAGCCGAGTCGCGGGACATCGCGCTCGAACACCCAGCGTCCCCCGCCCTCCTCGTCGGCTCCCGGTACGAATTCGCCATCGGCGTCCCAGTCCGCAGTCGCGGGTTGCCACATCGCCTGCGGCTCGGGTCGAACGAAGCGGTACGGCCCGTAGCGCTCAATCTTGCGACCGTCGCCACTGTCGATCAGCCCATAATCGGGCCAGGGGTCGCCGATGAGCATTCCCAGCGCCACTTACGATCGCTCGAACACATGGGCTTTCACCGCTTCCAGCGTCGCGGGCAGCGTATCAAAACGTTCCTGCCTGTCGAACAGTCCGGCAACCCGCGGCGGGAGGCCCGGCCGGATACCCGTAGCGCGCTCGACCGCATCGCGGAACTTGGCCGGGTGTGCGGTCGCAAGTGTGATCACAGGGACATCGGGGGGGGCGAGTTCGCGCGCTGCGGATAATGCGATTGCGGTATGCGGATCGATCACCTGTCCGCATTTGTCGTGCGCCCAGCGCATTGACATCGCCATTTCCTCCGCATCGATGCGCGCACTGGCGAAAAAGTCGCGCGCTGAAACTAGCATATCGGTTGGGATCGACAGCTTTTTCGTCGCTTCAAACTCGC
>JAYVVA010000112.1:0-3479 GCA_043787435.1 Sphingomonadales bacterium
ATCCGTGCTTAGCGACCAATCCCTCACCAAAGCACTAAAAACACAAGCGGCACGGCTCGGCTTTGTTTCGTGCGGAGTCGCGCGTGCCGAGGCACACGACGGGCGCGTGGCGCTCGGCAACTGGCTGGAGGCGGGCCAACATGGCACGATGGACTGGATGGAAACGCGGGTCGATCAACGCGCAGCGCCACAAGCGCTTTGGCCCGAGGCGCAGTCGGTAATTGCACTCGGCATGAGCTACGCCCCTGCCCGGGACCCGATGCAGCTGGCCGATGCGGCACACATCGGGCGGATTTCGGTTTATGCGCAGGGCGCTGATTATCACGATGTCGTGAAGCGCAACCTGAAGGCATTGGCCCGCTGGCTGGTTGATCGCGCGGGTGGCGAACTGAAGGTATTCGTCGATACTGCCCCGGTGATGGAAAAGCCGCTGAGCGCGGCAGCGGGGCTTGGCTGGCAAGGAAAACACACCAATCTGGTATCGACCAAGCATGGCAGCTGGCTTTTCCTTGCCTGCATCATGACGACCCTCGACCTCGTTCCCGACCGGCCCCACCGCGACCGCTGTGGCAGTTGTGACGCCTGCCAGCGCGCCTGCCCCACCGATGCCTTCCCGACACCCTACACCCTCGACGCCCGGAGGTGCATTTCGTACCTGACGATCGAACACAAGGGGTCGATCCCGATCGAATTCCGCCACGCGATCGGCAATCGCATCTACGGCTGCGACGATTGTCTCGCGGTATGTCCATGGAACAAATTTGCTGCCTCGGCCCAAACCAATGCGGCGTTCGTCGCACGCGCCGAGCTCGCCGCACCCGAACTTGCTGACCTGCTTGCGCTCGACGACGCCGGGTTCCGGGCCGTCTTCGCGGGCTCCCCGATCAAGCGCATCGGTCGCGACAGAATGGTGAGGAATGCGTGCATCGCCGCAGGCAACAGCGCTGACGCAACGCTGATCCCGGCCCTTGAACGCCTGGCCTGCGCCGACAGCGAGATCGTCGCCGAGGCCGCGACTTGGGCGCTCGCTCAGCTTAGCGGGCCTCTTTCCGCCGGGTAAGCGCTGCGACGCAGCTTGCCCGGTCGATATCTCTCCCGTCGGGCTGGCGCGCATCGACGTAAGTAACTTCGCCCTCGGCACTTGTCCGCGGCGGATACAGATAGGCATCGAGAATGCAGATCGGCCCCGCGAACTGGAGTCGCCGCGCGCCTTCGGCTTCGCGCACATCTTGGTCGGCTTCGCCGAACAGCGCGACAAGCCCGCGCGCTGTCTGTCCCAGCACACGGTCGAGGCCGTTTTTTATCATCGGCGGGCTGCGGGTGATGGCAACCGGCGGCGGCGACGTCCGGATTGCCGTGGCGCAAGCGCCGAGCGTCAGAGCAAGACCCGCGACGAGAAGATTGCGTATCATAATCACCGCTGACTGACCGTGTCGACGCCCCGCCCTTCCCCTTTGCGCTCAGCGAAGTAAAGGGCAGGCTTTCACCAAACGCGGCATAAAGGTTCTTTCACGAGCCGAGCCAATTTGAGGCAACGGGAACCGGAATGACCGCCACTTACGACGTCGTCGCTATCGGCAATGCCATCGTCGACGTGATCGCCAGCGCCACAGACGACTTCATCATCACCGAGCGACTGTCGCGTGGGTCGATGCAGCTAATCGACACCGATCGGGCCAATGAGCTCTATGCGAGAATGGGCCCTGGCCGCGAAGTCTCGGGCGGGTCGGCAGCGAACACAATCGCCGGCATGGCTGCGCTCGGTCGCAAATGCGCGTTCATCGGACAGGTGGCCGACGATCAGCTCGGCGACGTTTTCGCGCACGACATCCGCGCCATCGGCGTCGATTTCCGCACACCCACCCGGCACGCCGAGCCGCCGACAGCGCGCTGCCTGATCCTCGTGACACCAGACGGCCAACGCACGATGAACACATTTTTGGGCGCATCGCAGTTCTTGCCGGCCGCTGCGATCGACGGCGATCTGATCGCCGACAGCTCGATTCTCTATCTCGAGGGCTATTTGTGGGATCCCGAAGAACCGCGCGCCGCAATGCGCACGGCCATCGAAATCGCGCGCGGGGCTGGTCGTAAAGTCGCCTTCACGCTGTCGGACGCCTTTTGTATTGCGCGCCACGGGGACGACTTCCGCAAATTGATCGGCAGCGGGCTGATCGACATCTTGTTCGCCAACGACAGCGAGGTTCACGCGCTGATGGGGACCGATGACGTTGGCAGCGCTGTCACTGCACTGTCCGCAAAGGTGCCAACCCTCGTCGTAACCCACGGCGCCCACGGTGCCGAAGCCCATTCGGGTGGCAATCACGCGCGCGTGCCTGCCGAACCGATCGACAGAGTCGTCGATACGACCGGAGCCGGCGACCTGTTCGCCGCTGGTTTCCTCGCCGGGCAGGCCGAGGGGCGCAACCTTCACGACAGCCTGACGATGGGGGCGATCTGTGCCGCCGAAGTGATTTCGCACTATGGTCCGCGCCCTGAAGCCGACCTCCGGTCACTGATCGACGCACGGTTGAGCTAACGCTCTACCGTGCGTTGACACGTCAGGACTAACCCCCCACCGGCCCGACGTATTCGCCCATTTCCGGGCCGTCCATTTCGTCAAGATCATGCTGCAAGCGGCTGTGGTGGATGCCGTAGGCGAAATACAACACGACTGCGATCAGCGTGTACCACCCGAAGAAGACCAGAACGCGCATTTCGACCGTGAAGATCAGGGCGATACACGAAACGATACCAAGCGCGGGCAAGATCGGAAACAGCGGAACGGTGAAACCGCGCGGGATGTTGGGGTGGGTCTTGCGGAGCCAGATCACTGACAGGCAGACGATGGCAAATGCCGCAAGCGTGCCGACCGAGGTCATGTCGCCGAGCGTATTGATGTCGAAGAACGCGGCTGCAACGGCGGTGATCAGACCAACCATGATCGTGTTAATCCACGGCGTCTTGAACTTCTGATGTACCGTGGCGAACACGCGGGGTAACAGACCATCGCGCGCCATGGTGTAGAAAATACGCGTCTGGCCATACATGAGCACGAGCACAACCGATGTCAGGCCGACAATCGCCCCTGCCTTTACGAGTTTTGCAAACCATGCCCATTGCGGCCCCAGCGCATCTACGGCGACCGCGACGGGATCAGGCACGTTCAGCGTCTTGTAGTTAACGATCAGGGTCATCACGATCGAGACAAGAATGTAGATTACGGTACACGCCGCCAGGCTTCCCAGTAGACCAATCGGCATGTCCTTCTTGGGATCCTTGGCTTCCTGCCCAGCCGTCGAAACCGCCTCAAAACCGATATAGGCAAAGAACACGATCGATGCAGCGCGCAGTATTCCGCCCCAGCCGAACTTCCCGTCCTCTCCCGTCGCCGGGGGAATGAACGGTTGCCAATTGGATTTGAGCGTGTCGATGTGCGCGATCACATAGCCGCCGCAGATCAGGATGAAAGCAATGAT
>JAYVVA010000113.1:0-3346 GCA_043787435.1 Sphingomonadales bacterium
ACGCCCGGCTCCTGCCGATCCGGGTACGGGAGTCTGGTGGAGGATCACGACCGAGATGTCGAGCGACAGGCAGAATGGCCGCGATCCTCGTTGCAAACCGGTTTGCAGCTGCGCGACTGACGCCCGCGGGTGACAAGGGCAGCTACTTTCAACCCGTTTCAATGGACGAGCTTCGCAT
Organism: Sphingomonadales bacterium; assembly: GCA_043787435.1. Taxonomy (GTDB): domain Bacteria; phylum Pseudomonadota; class Alphaproteobacteria; order Sphingomonadales; family Sphingomonadaceae; genus Sphingomonas_O. Next base: position 179 of record JAYVVA010000113.1, read on the forward strand.
CGCGTGGACCCATTAAACCGTAGCTGGTCGGTCGCTGCGTTTCTTGTGAGAGTTGATGACCAACCCGACGCTTGAAATGCCACCTGCTATTGACGCGGCGCTTGCCTATCGCGGTTATTGCGCTGCGGACACGCTTGGCGATGTGCGCGGCAAGATCGTGATCTGTCATCGAACGCATCGCGCGGGGCTTCGTGACGATTAGGCGCGACCAGCATCGATAAAAGCGGCGGGCGCGGTCGGCGTCATGACCGTTGGGGACCCCGGGTTTGCTGTCGAGGTGCCGCGCTGGCCCTACGCCTATGCACGAAGTGTCTGGCTCAAGGGTAGCCAGCCCGGATAGGACGTACTGCCACGGCTTACGCCAACGCCGACGTGCTGCCCCGCGTCGTCGCCGCCTAGATGGGCGTTGCGGTCCAGCGAGATTCCGAGCCCGAGCGCAACTTGTTGCGAAGCACGGATCAATGGCCTTTTCTCCAAGCCGGCATTCGGGCAACCGCGTTCATGTCCGGTTACCTTCCCGGGACCCAGAGCGATCGTCTATAGCGCCAATGGTATCGCACGGAGTATCACAAGCCGCATGACGACGTACATCAGCGAATGGTTTGGCAACCCGCGGCTGACTTCAATCGCTTTCTCTATGCTCTGGTCGCGCGCGTTGCCGGCCAATCCGGTGTGCTTTCCTCGAAACCCGGCAGCCTGCTGCAAGCGAGGGCCGGGCGTTAGTTCAATACTTTCCTGAAGCAGGCGATTGCCGCACCGCAGAGCATAACGGCGGTCAACCGGAAGGGCTGTCCGATACTTCCTGCGAATCCGACTAGTTACCTCGTCAGTCGATGCGCCTTATTGTTTCATTGAGGGTCGCCACCACAATGCCCATTTTCCTGATCGTCAGGCGGTTTCTTGCGCCTTTGCCGTCCGATAACAGGACCAGTGATTGCTTTATCCGAAACCCGCCCTTTTCCCGAAATACCAGTCGGAGTGTGTCGCGCTCGACAGTGCCAACCACGGGGCCCGTCGCATCCGAAAGCGTCGCGGCATAGCTGCCACCGCCGAGAGACTGCATTTTCCATCGACGGTGCTGTACGGGCTTACCTGCGTCTTCGACGTCTTGGTCGAGGATCAATGCGCCCGATGGATCAATCCGCCCGTCGCCGTGCACGTGCACGACGCGATGACGTCTAAACATAATCTTCAAAATGCCCGTTCCCTCGGTACGCCCCAGAAAAAACGCTTCAGGACGAAAGACCGGGCCGGCTGGTGTTCCCACGCCGGATACTTGTGCCTTAACAGATGTCGCAAGCACCAGAGATCCAATGCATAGCGCCAATATGTTCAGGAGATGTCTCTGTTCGATCATCGCTCAAATTGTCTGTGGGCGCGCCTGACTGCGCGACGCGAGCGCACGGTATGCAATACGGCTGTGCTTCGATCGGTGGCCGCCAGACCGACGGTTGCATGTCAGCCTGACGCGTCGTGGGGTGATAGATGAGGCTTGATTAGCCAATGGGTCTGCAGCAAACCGCGCTCGCGACAGGTGCCACCGGATCATCTGCACCGAACTTCTTGCTGACTGCGATCCACAGCGCGTCCGGCCAGCCCGCCGATTGCAGCCCCGAGCAGCGTACCAACCGTGCGCGATCGACCACCTTCAATGATATTGCCAAGGATCCCGCCGCCGGCTGCACCAATAATCAGACCTGTGGTGCCGTCATTCCGTTTGCAATAATAGCGACCGTCGTTTCCACGATACACACGTTCTTGCGCTGTCAGGGCGCGTTCCTGATAATTGCCACTGTCCCGGTAATAGCGCGAGGCATCATAGCCGCGCTCGTCACGGTCATCGCTGTATTGATTATTATCGCCGCTGTTTTGTCCGTTCTGCTGATAGCCACCTTGATAAATCTGACGATCGTCACGGGCGGCGCGGTAGCGCTCGGACTCGGCTCGAAAAATAGCCAGTTCGCGGTCGATACGGTCTTGTGCAGCCGCGAAACGCGCATCAGCGGCGCGGCTTTGCGCAATTGCGGGCGACGCAACGGGCAAGGCGGCTGTGGTGCTGGCGAGGGCCATGATAAGGGCGAGACGACGCATAATGGATTCCTTGGGCGTTGGACAACTATCTACAGAACGTCTGGGCATGCCAGATTGTTGCATCAAGCCACCAAGATACGTCCTCGCACGGTTCTCGCCGTTTGAATTTACCTGCCCCGACGTGGCGCTGTCGGGCGAAGCTGCCGCAATGCAAAGAGCATGTTGCGCAGACTGGTGTCGTTGACGAGCGCTTTAGACGCGCCCAAATGCGCGTCTGCGGCTCACCCTATAACGCGGCTCGGCAGGTGGACCGAAGGTGTCGGCACCGAGCGGTTCGACAAGATCGAGACCGCTCAGCCGCAGCCGAGCATGACGGCAAAAACGCTGCCGCTAGGTCGTGCTGGCAACACGCTATATCTGCGTCATGACACCTGCATAGTCGGGGTCCTCAAGCGCGCGGCCAGCGCCTTTGGCAACGCAAATCAGCGCGTCTTCGGCAACGACGACGGGCAGTCCGGTGGCCTCTGCCAAGACGTAGTCGATGTCGCCCAAAAGGGCGCCGCCACCGGTCAGGACAATACCCTGATCGACAATATCTGCGGCAAGTTCGGGAGCCGTGTGCTCGAGCGCGGCGCGCACCGCCCCCACAATTTGGTTGACCTGCTCGGCGATCGCTTCGGCGACCTCATTCTGGCAAATCTCGATCTGGGTTGGTCGCCCCGTGACGAGGTCACGCCCCCGAACTGCCATCGACGTGCCCGACCCATCGGGTCGACGTGCAAGGCCAATCGTATGTTTAACACGCTCCGCCGTCGCTTCGCCAATCATGAGATTATATTTGCGCCGAATGAACGAGGCGATGGCGTCGTCGAGTTTGTCCCCGCCGATTCGAACCGAGTTGCTGTAAGCCAACCCACGCAGCGAGAGCACCGCGACTTCGGTCGTTCCGCCACCGATATCAACCACCATCGCGCCGATCGGTTCGGTAACGGGCATTCCTGCCCCGATCGCTGCTGCCATCGGTTCTTCGATCAAAAAGATGCGCGACCCGCCCGCGTTGGACGCGGCATCCCGGATGGCGCGACGCTCGACCGATGTTGAGCCGGACGGGACGCATACCGCAATATCGTGGCGGCG
>JAYVVA010000114.1:0-1888 GCA_043787435.1 Sphingomonadales bacterium
GCGACACGGGCGCCGACGCAGCGATGGATTCCATAGCCGAACGCGAGATGACGTCGTGCATTGCCGCGATCAACGATGATCCTGTCGCCGTCAGGAAACACACTCTCGTCGCGGTTGGCCGAAATATACCAGAGCACCAACCGATCGCCCTTTTTAATGTGGTGCCCATCGACTTCGGTATCCTCGGTCGCGGTGCGACGCATGTGGGCAAGCGGTGTCTGCCAGCGGATTAATTCGCTGACGGCGTTTGGGATCAGCTCCGGGTTGGCTTCCAGCTTCGCCCGCTCCTCGGGGAATTGGGCGAGACCATGAGCAAAAGCGGTCATCGAGTTACGTGTCGTGTCATTGCCGCCGACAATTAAAAGGATGAGGTTCCCCATGAATTCGCCGTCGTCCATCGTCGCCATCGCGTCAGAATGGAGCATGATCGAAATTAGGTCAGGCGTCTGAGGCTGGTTCTTTTTCGACTCCCACAATTGATGGAACGCAGTGCCCATCTCGAATGCGGTCGCCAGTCGCTTTTGCCGGTCTTCGAATGTCCCGAACGCCTCGACATCGCCAAGCGCATCGGACCAGCGTGTCAGGTTATGTCGGTTCTCCCACGGAAAATCGAACAGCCGCGCAAGCATCCCGGTCGTCAGTTCAATCGATACGCGTTCAACCCAGTCGAACGCCTCCCCGATGGGCAGTGCGTCGAGAACCTCGGCAGTGCGCGCAACAGCGTCCCCGCGCATCCGCACGATTTCGCTGGGCGTGAAGGCAGGCGCAACAGTGCGGCGTTGGGCACTGTGCTGCGGCGGGTCCATTGCAATGAACATCGGCATGCGGACCTCGCCGTCCAGAATTCTCTCCGGATCGCCCGCGACGGTGATCCCGCCTACTTCCCACGACGACGAAAATATCTTTGGCAGCGCCTCGATATGGATGATCGGCTTATAGGTTGAAATCGACCAGTACGGCCCGAACCGGCCATTCTCGCAATAATAGATTCCGCCCTTTTCGCGCAGTTCGCGAAACGGCTCGTGCCATGTGTGCGATTCGTACAAATGCGGTTGGGTAACATCGAGGCGGTCAGCCTCGTGCGGACCGATCATGAAACTCGGTTCGCCTGACTCAATAACTGCTGCTGTAGCCACTGCACCTCTCCCGTGCCATTTAGTTGCAAGTTGCAATCTAACTGACACAATTGTCAATAGAAGGCTACCGGCACCGCGAACAAAATGCTTGAACTTGACGTAACGTCAAGTGGCATAAGCGCTGCATGGCTGATTCGCTCGATATCGCCGAAGTGGCCCGCCGTGCGGGATTGACCAGCCGTGCGCTGCGCTTTTACGAGGCGCGCGGTCTGGTCGAGCCGTTGCGGACAACGTCCGGGCGCCGGCATTACGGACCCGCAGAACTCGAACGCGTGCACCAGATACTGACGCTAAAACGTGCCGGCCTCAGTCTCGCTCAGATCGAGCAGCTCGCGCGGCGAGGAGCGATCGATCTCGCCTCGCTGGTGGATGCTCAGATCGCTACCGTTACCGCAAAGGCACAGGCACTCGCGCAAACGCGCAGACTGCTCCTCACCGTCAAGTCCCGCATCGAGCGCAGCGAGTCGATCGACGTCGCGACCTTTTGCTCGCTGATCAAACATGGAGCTTCAGAAATGACCAACCAAGCGCAGGCCTGGAAGCAGATCTCGGACCGCTATATGAGCGACGATGCCATTGCCGACTTTGCCCGGAAATTACCGGCACTGTCCGCGGGGTTAGACGCGGCCGACTATGCCGAGAAATGGAAAGATCTTGGCGCCCGCGTCAAGGCGGCACTTCCGCTAGATCCGACCGACGACGCTGCGCTCGCCTTCGCTCGCGAATGGCGCGCGTTGCTTGCGCCGTTTATG
>JAYVVA010000115.1:0-9894 GCA_043787435.1 Sphingomonadales bacterium
GGCCTCCAGCAGTGCGCGCGCGTGGGCATAAAGCTGCGGCACATCGCTGGTGACAATGATCCGCGCGCCACTGTTCTCAATCTGGTGCGTCAACTCGTCGCGCGAATAGAGCGGTGACATGTTGACGATAATCGCGCCCGCCATCAGCGCACCATAATAGGCAATCAGGTAATCGGGCACATTGGGGAGGAAAAGGCCTACACGGTCCCCCTTGACGAGCCCTTGTGCCTGCAACGCGGCACCAAAGCGTTCGGCATCGTGTGCCAGTCTGCGGTAGCTGAGCCTGGCACCCAGAAAATCGGTCACCGGACGGTCGGGAAAGCGTTTGACGCTGTCCGCAAACATTTCGGGCAGCGTCATCGGCGGATAGGTCACATCCCAGGCGCCAGGATGGATATAATGGCTGCGCCAGACGTCAGACGGGTCAATCACGGGTTTGGATGTAAGCAGCGACGGGTTCACTCGCAATCAGATCGCGCAATAGTATCGCACGCCGTCGCGCGTCTCGAATTTGGCGCGACCTGTGACTTCCAGATGCCGCAGGTGAGCAAGCGCCTCGCCTGTCGCAAGACCGAGGATGCTTTCATCAATGGCACGGCCGAAAAGCACCCCGAAGCAGTCGACTGCACGACGTGGCTCCTGCGCCAGCAGATCGTGAAGCCGATCGAGACTGGTCAAATGCCCTTCCTCCAGTCGGTCAAGCCGGGCGTGCAGCCCAAAGAAGGGCTCGCCATGCGCAGGCAGCACAAGCAAGTCGTCAGGCAGCGCACGGAATTTCTCGATCGACGCCAACCATTCGCCGAGCGGATCACCCTGCGGCTCGGTAATCGTCACCGACACGTTGCTCGTAATCCGCGGCAATACCTGGTCGCCAGCGATCATCACCTTGCCAGCGAAATCGATCAAACACACATGTTCGGGTGTGTGGCCGCTGCCGATCCAGACGGTCCAGTCGCGGTTGCCTAGGCGGATCACGTCACCTTCGCGCATCGGGATGTGCCCAACGGGCATTTCAGAGACGACGCGCGCAAAATTGCCCCAGCCCCGCGCCTTCATTGACGCGATCTGTTCAGGCATCCAGCCGGCGCCGACCAGTTGCGCGACGGCTTCGATCGGCGGCTCGGCGCGTTTGTCGGCAACGAGCATCCGCGCCAGGAGATATTCGGTTCGGTTCATCCACAGCGCGGCACCATGTTCACTGCACAGCCACCCTGCGCAGCCGAGGTGATCGGGATGAAAATGCGTGACCAGTACCCGGCTCACCGGGCGCCCGGCCAGAGCTTTGACCCAGGTCTCCTTCGACGAATCGAGCAACAAACCGGTATCGACCACCGCAACGCCGTCAGCGTCGTCGAGAAGCCAGACATTGATATGCCGCAGTGACCCCGGGACATAAAGTCGCGTCCAACCGAGCCCGTTAGCAAGCGGGTGCACCACGCCGTATTCCGGCGCGAACTTTCCCATAGGATAGGTCAGGCCGCGGAATTCGAGCGGCTCTAACCCGTGATCGACAAGGCTCATGTCAGGCGCAGGCGCCCTATCGACGTCGAACAGAGATGCAGTTGCCATTTGCAACCCTTGGCACGACAATCTGTGTGATACCAGTGACCCCGAACATCAAACTTTGGGAAACGCGGCTCAAGCTGATGCAGGGAATTCAGACGCACCATCTGCCCCGAACAGCTCGAGGACACGTGTGGCGACGCTGCGTCCTACACAGGGGCGAAGCCGCCGCGGCGGCGTGCCCCCCGCTAACGTCACCGTCGCTGTCGTGCGGACCCCATTACCGATTCCGGCATGGCGCTTGACGCACAGCCTCGACAGTCGGTGAGCTTGGCGTTTCGTCCCGCGCGGTCAGCGTTTGAAGGGATCGACAAATCCACCGATCATCGCCGGGGCTTCCATCTCGCCGTTGGCAATCGCTTCGGCGACGCGGGCCGCTTCGACGCGCTCATGGCGCAGCTGATCGATGAGCGCCTCGCGGTCGCCCTCGAGACGGGTATCAACGATGGGGGCGAGGCCTGCTGCCTTGGCAGCCTTGGCGACGATTGCATCGAGTTCGCGCTGCGAGCACAGGCCGAGCGTGACCGGGTCTTTCGGCACGATGTTGGACATATTCCAGTGGCTCTTGTCGCGGATCGCCGAGATGGTGTTTCGCGTCGTGCCGATCAGCTTGCCAATCTGGCCGTCGCTGACTTCTGGATGGTTGCGAATGATCCAGGCGATGCCGTCGGGCTTGTCGGACCGCTTGCTGACGGGCGTGTAGCGCGGGCCTTTGGTTCGGGTCGCAGCTTCGGGTTCGCGGTCCATCTTGAGCGCGTATTTCGGATCGGCTTGACCCTTTTCAATCTCGGCCATCGTCAGCTCATGCGCACGGATCGGGTCGCGGCCAGTAAGCTTGGTCGCGGCGGTGTCGTCGGCAATTGCCTGGACCTCGAGGATGTGGAGGCCACAGAAATTGGCGATTTGTTCGAACGAGAGCGACGTGTTGTCGACCAGCCAGGAAGCGGTCGCATGGGGCATAAGCGGCTGAGCCATCGTTCAAGTCTTTCTTGGCAATAATAAAAGGGCCGCCCCTTTCGGGACGGCCTCGTCGCTTATCCGTTTACGCCGAAGGCGCTTGAAGGGCAAGCGTTACGCGGCACGCGCCAGCGACTGGGCAGAGGGTACCAGTGCCGACACGAACTGCACGGCGCTGGTAGCCCAGGTATAGGTCCGCCCGTGTTGCGCGCAATTGTCCCGGTCCCGCGTCAGCGCTGACGCAATCGCAGCGTCCAGATCGTCATCGAGCGCGCCGGTGGCAGGCGTGACGATGTCGATCGGTCCGCTAACGGGAAAAGCGGCGACCGGCGTGCCGGACGCGAGCGCCTCGATCATGACCAATCCGAACGTATCGGTGCGGCTGGGGAAGACGAAGACGTCGGCGCCAGTGTAACTACTCGACAATTCGGCGCCCGACAGCGCGCCGAGAAAGACTGCATCGGGATATTTTGCCTCGAGCATGGCACGGGCGGGGCCGTCACCGACGATAACTTTTGTTCCCGCATGGGCAGAGCCCAGAAACGCCTCGATATTTTTTTCTATGGCGACGCGGCCGACATAAAGCTGGATCGGACGCTGCAGGGCCGCAAACGCGGGATGCGGCGGCGAGGCGGACGAAAATACGTCGAGATCGACACCTCTGCTCCAGGGAACGCTATGGTCGATGCCGTGATCCCGCAGCACCTGTCGTACCGATGGCGTGGAGACCAACACCGCGCTCGCCGCCGCATGGAACCAACGAAAGTAGGGCCACACCCATCCGGCACCAATACCCGTACGCGCCGCGAAATAGTCGGGAAACTGGGTGTGGAAAGCAGTCGTAAAGGCCCAGCCCTGCCGCACGAGCCAGCGTCGCGCAGCAAGACATAAGGGCCCTTCTGTTGAAAGATGCACGGCATCAGGGGCGAAAGCGGCGAGCCGGTCGCCGACGCTGGTCGAGGTCGCAACGGCGAGACGGATTTCGGGATAGGTCGGACATGGCAGATTGAGATAAAGATCGGGCGAAACGACCACTACGTCATGGCCCTGGCGTTCGAGCTCGACCTTTGTCGCCTTGAGTGTGCGGACGACGCCGTTGACTTGAGGGCTCCAGGTGTCGGTAACGATGGCAATACGCATCGCGCGCCTCCTAAGCGGCAATTTTCAACATGAGCTGCTCAGCGTCGCGCGCGGCTATCTCATCGACCCAATTCAGGATTTCCATACGACCATCAAAATGTTCGACCAGCGCTGTGCACCCTTCAACCCAGTCGCCGTCGTTGTAATAGGCGACGCCTGACAATTCGCGGAATTCGGCGTGATGGATGTGGCCGCAAACGACCCCGTCGACGCCGCACGCGGCAGCCTCATGCGCGACGGCGTGCTCGAACCTACTGATAAATTCGACGGCGTTCTTGACCTTTTGCTTGGCCGTCTTCGACAGCGACCAATAGGGCTTGCCCAACCATTCGCGAACTTTGTTCACGGCGTGGTTGCACCGCATCAACGTTGAATAAGCCTGGTCACCAAAGAACGCGATCCACCGGTGGCTAAGCATGATGGCGTCGAACTCGTCACCGTGCACGACCAGCAGGCGGCGGCCGTCGGCCGTCTGGTGAATGGCCTGCCGCTTGATCTCGACACCGCCGAAATTGAGACCCGAAAACTGGCGAAACATCTCGTCGTGGTTGCCCGGCACATAGACGACGCGGGTGCCGCGCTTGGCCCGTTTCATGAGTCGCCAGACGATGTCATTGTGCGTCGCCGGCCAGTAGAATTTTTTCTTCAACCGCCACCCGTCGATGATATCGCCAACCAGGTACATGGTCTCGCTGTCGGTGGAATCTAGGAAATCGATCAACAGGTCGGCGGCGCAGCCCCGCGTCCCGAGGTGGACGTCGCTGATCCAGATCGTCCGGAACTTGCGCCGCGATTTGTCGCCCTTGGGCTCGGGCACTGTCGGAGAGGACGCGAAAAATTCGCGCAGCTCGGAATCAAACGGCAGACGTGTAATCGAGTTCATGGACCGCTCCCTCGACGATTTTGCAGCTTCGCTGCACTGCCTATGGCTCGGTAGTGTTACAGATTACCGCAGTTCGTGTGCACTTATCGTGACATGCTCGGCACTGATCGGGACATGCCCGGGTTGTACCGCAACTCTGGCCAGCCAGCGCACGATCGCGGGACAGCGCGACAGCATAAATCCGCCCTCATGAGCGACGTGCGTGTAGGCATATAGGCAGATATCAGCCAGCGTCAGCCGGTCGCCGACAAACCAGTCGTGCCCCTCCAAGTGCTTTTCCATCAGGCACAGCGCGGCCTCCCCTGCCATCCACTTGGTTTCGAGCTGCGCACGCTGACCCTCGTTTAACTTTTCGAGCCCCAGAAAGGATTTCCAGAAGCGCATCGTGGCGACGTTGGGTTCGTGGCTGTATTGCTCCCAGCACATCCAGCGCAGCACGTCTGCCCGGCCGAACCGGTCGTCGGGCAGTAGTGGCGAACCCTCTGCCAAATACCAGCAGGCGGCATGACTTTCGGGCAGGAACTTGTCGCCGATCTGCAGCACCGGAATGCGCCCCTCGGCACTGACACGGGCCAGAAACGCCGGCGTGCGCGTCTCGCCGCTCATAATGTCGTATTCTCGCCGCTCGAGCGCCAAGCCGAGGTGGGCGGCAGTCAGCCGGATTTTGTAGCAGTTTCCCGACTGGGCATATTCGTGGAGGATGAGCGGGTCAGCCATGGTCGAAAGTCTGCGCCGAAGTGCGGTGCGATGCAATCAGCGCGTAGGCTCCGTCGAAGCGTCAGCCCGGTCCCGTCGAAGAGGCTCGACGACGCGCATCACCAGCCTGCGTGACTTCTCGCCCTTTCATTCGCGACCGGGCTGACCCGCGATTGCGGTCCTCTTTCAGGGCAACACGCGGATGCTATCGGCGGCAGACCATGATTGCAGACGTCTTAAACAGCGCAGGCTGACCCCGGCCCTCGTGTCGTGCGATCACGCAGGAGTGAAAAACCGGTCGTCGTTGGGGTTGAGGCATGCCAAGTTCGACAATGACCTGACAATCGGCAGCATCGCTGCTAAGGGCGCGCCTATGCTCAACCTGAATGGCATTACCGTGCGCCTTGGCGGGCGCACCATCCTCGACCGTGCGACCGCCGCACTGCCTACCGGCGCGCGCGTCGGTTTGATTGGGCGAAATGGAGCAGGCAAGACCACGTTGATGAAAGTCATCACCGGTCATTACGACCCCGATGATGGCGGCATCGACATCCCACGCAAGAGCCGAATCGGCTACATCGCGCAGGAAGCCCCCTCAGGCACGACGACACCGTTCGAAACGGTCCTGGCAGCAGATATAGAACGCGCTGCGCTGCTCGACGAAGAAACGCATACCGACGACCATCACCGTATTGCAGAAATCCACGAACGACTGATCGCGATCGACGCCCACGCAGCGCCGGCCCGGGCCGCGCGGATTCTGGTCGGACTGGGGTTCGACGAGGCAATGCAGCACCGCCCGCTCGACAGCTATTCGGGTGGTTGGAAGATGCGCGTCGCGCTTGCAGCGCTGCTGTTCAGCGAGCCCGATCTCTTGCTGCTCGACGAACCGTCGAACCACCTCGACCTTGAAGCGACGCTGTGGCTCGAAAATTTTCTCAAAGGCTATCGCGCGACGATGGTCGTTATCAGCCACGAACGCGACTTGCTCAACAATGTCGTCGACCATATCCTTCACCTCGAAGGCGGCAAGACCACCCTCTACGTCGGCGGCTATGACGCGTTCGAGCGCCAGCGCGCCGAGCGCATGGCGCAGCTTGCCTCGGCCCGGGCCGCACAGGAAAATCAACGTGCCAAGCTGCAGGACTATATTGCCCGAAATTCGGCCCGCGCGTCGACCGCCAAGCAAGCGCAGTCGCGGCAAAAGGCGCTGGCGCGGATGCAGCCGATCGCCGAAATGGCGACTGATCCAACGCTGGCATTCGATTTCCCCAGCCCCGACGAGCTCAAGCCGCCCTTGGTCACGCTCGATATGGCTGCAGTGGGGTACACTGAAAACAAGCCAATTCTGCAAAGACTGAACCTGCGCCTCGACCCTGATGACAGAGTCGCGCTGCTTGGGCGGAACGGTAACGGCAAGACAACGCTGGCGCGCCTGCTCGCAGCGCAGCTTCCTGCGATGGACGGCGCAATGAATGCCGCGGGGAAGATGCGCGTTGGGTATTTCACCCAGTATCAGGTCGAAGAGCTCGACGGTGCCGACACGCCGCTGGAGCACATGACGCGCGCCATGCGTGGCGAGACCCTTGGCGCCGTGCGCGGTCAACTGGGGCGCTTCGGTTTTTCGGGCGCCAAGGCAACGACCCAGGTCGGCAAATTGTCGGGCGGCGAAAAGGCGCGGCTGGCGCTGGCGCTGATCACCCGCGACGCGCCGCACATGCTGATCCTCGACGAGCCGACCAACCACTTGGACGTCGATGCTCGCGAAGCACTGGTTCAGGCGCTCAACGCTTATGACGGGGCCGTCGTTCTGGTCAGCCACGACCGCCATATGCTCGAACTGACAGCGGACCGGTTGGTTCTGGTCGATGACGGCACCGCGCGAGAATATGCTGGCACGCTCGACGACTACACCGACATGATCCTGGGAAAAACGTCTAAATCCGAGGGCGCAAAGAGCAACAAGAAGGGAGACCGCAAGGCCGCCGCAGCTGCCCGGGAAAAGGGTCAAACGCTTCGCAATGCTGTCAGGACTGCCGAGACCGAAATGGCCAGGCTCACAGCTACCCGGAGCGCCATCGAGCGCGCGATGTTCGATCCCACTACTGCGCTCCCCGAACATGCCAAGCTGACGATGACCGACTTGATGAAACTGCGTGCAGGCGTGGAGGCGAAGCTGGCGGCAGCAGAGTCGGCATGGGTGTTGGCCAGCGAGGCGTTCGAAAACGCCGTCTAGCGAACGGGCTGGAAGTCCGAATACACCGTGCGCGTTTTCAGCGTTTGCGCGCCGCCCATGAATGATCCGGCAAATTCGGTTTCCGTGGTCTGCGGTACGGGACGCCCGTCCGGCAAAAGACGATTGGTCGTCGTCACGACGAACCGCTGAATGTTGACGACGAGCATCATCCGGAATGGCTTGTTTGACGTAAAGCGCGCGAGCTCGACAAAGGGAACGCGTCCCGCTGTGTTGACCACCGCTTCGATCGACGTCTGCGCCGATGCGTCAAAAGGCCCCATCTTGACGGCACCCTTGGGCAGATTGGCAAAGCGATAGGTGACCGTCGTCGGCGTGGTCGCGATGCGGGTCGCAGGAGCGCCGAACCAATCGATGATCTGGGCATAAGAGGGCGGCCGCGCCTTGGCCGACATTTTGGCAGTATCAGCAATTTCCTTCGCCGCCGGCGCGTGATCGTCAACCTTGACCAACGTCCAGGCAGCCGTGCCGCGACGCGGATCGTAGCGTTGAACGACCTGTTTGGTCGGGGCGCTTGTCCGCTCTAACCGGACTGCTTGGGTAAAGGCGAAGTCGTTCGCCGTCACTGTCTTGGCCGCCTCCAAAACTTGGAGCTGAAGCGGGTCGGCCTTGGCGATACCGGGAACGATGGTCGCCAGGGCAGCGCACGCGGTCAACGATCGATTCACCCGGCAACATCCAGCACGATTTTCCCGATGTGATCGCCAGCGTCCATCCGGGCATGGGCCGCGGACGCGTTACTGAGCGAAAAAACACTGTCGATCACCGGTTTGAGCCGTCCGGCTTCGACATGAGGCCACACGGTACGCACAATTTCATCAGCGACAAGCGACTTGAACGACAACGACCGCGCGCGAAGCGTCGATCCGGTAAGCGTCAGGCGGCGCTGCATGACAAGCGGGATGAACACTTCTGCCTTTGGACCCCCGAGCACTGCGATTGACACGTGACGGCCATCTTCGGCCAGGCATTGCAGGTTGCGCGGCACATAGTCACCGCCGACCATGTCAAGCACCGCTGCGCACCCTCTGCCGTCCGTGATCCGGGCGATTTCCGCAACGAAATCGGCGGTGTTGTAATTGATCGCAAATGCAGCGCCGATTTCGAGTGCGCGCGCACATTTCTCGTCGCTCCCGCAGGTCACAACCACGGTCAGGCCGAACAATCGTCCGAGCGCGATCGCCATGGTCCCGATGCCGCTCGTTCCTCCATGGACAAGGACCGTGTCGCCTTCTGCGGCGTAGGCGCGCTCGAACAAGTTGGTCCAAACCGTGAAGAGCGTTTCTGGAAGCGCCGCGGCTTCGACCATCGTCAGCGACGCGGGGACCGGCAAGCATTGGCCGACGGGGGCCACGCAATATTGCGCATAGGCGCCGCCAGCGACAAGTGCGCACATCGGCTGACCGAGCAATTCGGGGAATACCCCGGCGCCGAGCGCAACAACTTCGCCTGACATCTCGAGCCCCAGGATCGACGGCGCTCCCGCCGGCGGCGGATAGGCGCCCTTTCGCTGGAGTACATCGGGGCGATTGATCCCGGCAGCGGCCACTTTGATCAGCACTTCACCGGGGCCCGGCACTGGCACCGGGCGCTCGACACCGACCAGAACTTCGGGCCCGCCTGGGCTTGCTGGATCGATTGCCTGCATCGTCGCTGGAATATCGGTCATCTACGTCCCCGGTTGCCTGAACTGGCCTGTAGCGGAGCAAAGGGGCAAGTGTCAGCACCGGAATGCAATTGCGCGATCGCCAATCGACAGTTCTTGACCAATGCCTGTTCCGCGCCCACGACCAAAAAAGTTTTATGACATTTCGGATATCCGCGTTGCCGCCATATTTTTTCTGTTGCGCTTCCCAATCGGCAAAGTGTGCGGGGATCACCTCGTGAAACCCGTCCAGCGCATCCAACGAAATTTACTTGCTGTCGGAGAACGGCGGTTGTTGACGTGGCTGGCCGAGCGAATGCCCGCGTCGATCACGCCGGATCGGTTGACCTCCGTCGGGTTTCTCGGCGCGTGCACCGTAGCTGCTGGCTATGCGTTCAGCAGCTGGCGGGTCGAATGGTTATGGGTCGCGATCGCCGGTTTCTTCATCAACTGGTTCGGTGATTCGCTCGATGGCAGTCTTGCCCGTTTCCGCAAGATCGAACGGCCAACATTTGGTTATTTCATCGACCACAGCACCGATGCACTTGGCAATCTTGTTATCATGGTTGGTCTTGGTCTCAGCCCTTTCGTGCGACTCGATGTGGCGTTGTTCGGCCTCGCCTCGTATCTTTTGCTCTCAATCCATACTTTTATCGCCGCGAAAGTCGTCGACGAATTCCGCATGTCCTACATGGCTGGTGGCCCGACAGAATTACGGCTTGTCCTTATCGCGATGACGCTTTCGATGTTCCTGAT
>JAYVVA010000116.1:0-6196 GCA_043787435.1 Sphingomonadales bacterium
TTGACCGCCCCGAAAGCCACGGACACTCGGCGCAACATCGCGCCCGACCGCTCAATCGCGACGATTGTGTTATCAAGTGGGGACAGCGGGATTATTCGCGATTTTACGTATTTCTGCCGTTTGCTCAGCTATGCTGTGGTCGAATCCGAGCTGGTAATCGGCGCCCTTTATCCGATCAAACGGCGGCGCCTGGAAAAGCATGTTGCTCGGCGCTGCAAACGGATTGGCTGTTGAAAAAAGCGGGA
This sequence comes from Sphingomonadales bacterium, assembly GCA_043787435.1. Taxonomy (GTDB): domain Bacteria; phylum Pseudomonadota; class Alphaproteobacteria; order Sphingomonadales; family Sphingomonadaceae; genus Sphingomonas_O. The sequence continues at coordinate 246 of JAYVVA010000116.1, forward strand.
GTTGCAACCAGACCGCTGCAAATCAGGATAAGGGCGAGACGCTTCATCGGTAAAATTCCTGGGCAGAAGTGCTTGAGCAACAGGCAAGCCCAGCACAGTTCTCGAGGCAGAACGCACAGGCGGGTTCAAGAACAGCGTTGCACTCCAGGCCTTCGTCAACCGCAGAGCCCGGCAACGGAGTGCGTGCAGTAAAGACGCAACCTGTGCAATCGTACTCGAGGATATGGACGTTTCACGGCTTAACTGACATGGCAGCGCTAAGAACGGGTAATCGAGCCCGCCTGCATTCGGAGGGGCGGACTCACCGCGCGCCATGGCACGCAAGGCAACCTCATTTGATATTGCCCAGCTGGCGGGAGTTTCGCAGCCGACGGTTTCTCGCGCTCTGCGCGGCAATCCAGCAGTCTCGGAGCAGACGCGCAAACGCATCGAAGCAATAGCCCAGCAGCTTCACTACACGGTCGACAAGAACGCCTCGTCGCTGCGGCGGCGCGAAAGCAAGACACTAGCGCTGTTGCTGTTCGAAGATCCGACACCCGACGATTCGCTGATCAACCCGTTTTTTCTCTCGATGCTCGGCTCGATTACGCGGACTTGCGCTTTGCGTGGCTACGATCTGCTGATTTCGTTCCAACAACTTTCAAGCGACTGGCACGTCGACTACGAAGACAGTCATAAGGCCGACGGCCTCATATTGCTGGGTTATGGCGATTATCACGAATATGCGCAGCGGCTCGACCAGTTGGTCGCCCAAGGCACTCATTTCGTGCGTTGGGGTTCAGTCCAGCCGAACGCCGCCGAAACCGTTGTCGGCTGCGATAACGTTCAGGGCGGACGCGCTGTCACCCAACATCTGATCGAACGCGGCCGCCGCAAAATTGCGTTTATCGGGACAGCGACAAGCGGCAGCCCCGAATTCCTTGACCGGTATCGCGGCTATGCTGATGCCCTCTCGTTGGCGGGTCTCGAGACATCGGAGCCGTTACAGTGCGATGCCATCAGCACCGAGACTGACGGCTATACTGCCATGGTCAATCTGCTGCGGCGTGGCAAAACGTTCGATGCCGTTGTCACAGCGAGCGACCTCATTGCCGTCGGTGCGATCCGGGCGCTCACGCAAGCCGGTCGACTCGTTCCCGAAGATGTCGCCGTTACCGGGTTCGATGATATACTGGCGGCGAGCATGGCCATCCCCCCGCTCACGACCGTGGCGCAGGATTCGCGCGCAGCCGGCGAAGCACTTGTCGACACCCTGCTGGCGCTCATTCGCGGAGATGCCGCGCCAAGCATTGTCCTCCCGGCCCGACTGGTGGTCCGCAACTCGTCAGGTTGACGGCTCTCGTGCATTCGTATGCGTCGCCGCCGCCCATTGTCGAGCCTCACTGTCTCTGTCACTTCAGCCCCATAAAAAGATAGAGTTGGGGGAGACCAGGCTTGGAAAAGCCGAGACAGAGCTGGGCTGGATTGTGGAACATGTCGTTCGGGTTCTTCGGAATTCAGATCGGCTTTGCGCTGCAAAACGCCAATATGAGCCGCATCTTTCAGTCGCTTGGGGAGTCACTCGACAATCTGACGGCTCTTTGGGTTGCGGCCCCGCTTACGGGTCTGCTGGTTCAGCCCATCATCGGGCATTACAGCGACCGCACTTGGGGTCCGCTTGGGCGCCGCCGGCCGTATTTTCTTGGGGGCGCGTTATGCGCTGGAACGGCGCTGTTGATCATGCCTCAAGTTCCGGCCCTATGGTTTGCGGCCATGATGCTGTGGGTGCTCGATGCCTCGCTCAACGTGTCGATGGAGCCGTTTCGAGCCTTTGTCGGCGACATCCTGCACAAGGACCAGCACACCGCGGGCTATGCCATCCAGACCGCTTTCATCGGGGCTGGTGCTGTGGTTGGCTCCGTATTTCCCTTCGTCCTTGATCATTTCGGCGTGGCGAACACGGGCGGAGCGCACGGAGTACCCGATACGGTGCGGTACAGCTTCTGGTTTGGCGGCGTCGCTCTTGTCTCTGCGGTTTTGTGGACCGTCGTGACGACAAAGGAATACAGTCCGGATCAGATTCGCGCCTTCGAAGGCGAGCGTGATGAAGGGGGTGCGGCCACCCTCAGGACGCTTGCGACGCGATCTCTGGCAACGGCGATTGTTTGGGTCATCGCGGGGTTAGCTCTGGCCCTGCTGGTCGAAACCTTCGACTTGAAGAAGGAAATCTACCTGCTCGGCGGCATCATGGCGGCGTATGGGCTCGCCAGTATTGCCGCGATCCAGCTTGCACGTGCCGGGCGCGACAACAACATACTCAGTCATATTGTCGGCGATTTCTCGTCGATGCCAGATGTCATGAAGCGCCTCGCTCTAGTGCAGTTTTTCAGCTGGTCGGCCCTGTTCATCATGTGGATCTATACAACGCCGGTCGTTGCCCAATACGCTTTTGGTTCGGCAGATCCGCGGAGCGCCTCCTACAATCAGGCGGGCAACTGGGTTGGAATCCTGTTTGCCGTCTATAATGGAGTGGCAGCGCTTGCGGCGCTGCTTGTGCTGCCGCCGCTGGCGCGAGCGATTGGCCGAGTCCGCACGCACGCCGTGTGTCTGCTGTGTGGCGCGGCTGGTTATGCGAGCTTTCTCGTCATCCGCGATCCGCAAATGTTGCTGCTCGCCGAAGTCGGTGTCGGCATCGCATGGGCCTCGGTTCTGGCAATGCCCTATGCAATTCTCGCGTCAAGCCTGCCGCAGAACAAGCTTGGCATCTACATGGGGCTGTTCAATATTTTCATCGTCGTGCCGCAGTTACTCGTTGCCACTGTGATGGGAAGCGTCCTCAAGGCCTTTTTCCCGACCGAGCCAATCTGGACGATGGCGGTTGCAGCTGCGGTGATGGCGTTTGCCGGACTGTCTATGTTGCGAGTCCGCGAGCCCACAGCATGATGCCTCATAAGCAGTCACTACAGCGTAATGACGAGCCTCCTCAGCCTTTTCCAACAAGGACACAAATGTTCCCATTGGATGACGTTATACGTACTCATCGTACGGCGGCACAACCGCATGGCATAGTTTTTCAAAAGACAGACGAACGGAGAGAGCAATGCGCAGCGCGGTACGATTTGTAACGACAGCAGCGTGCATGCTGACAGCCTTTCTACCGTTGTCGGCGGTGGCATCGCCCACTGCGCCGATTCCCGAGCGCTATCTGCCGGCACCGGATCGCAACATCCACCCGAGCTGGGCAAGAAACGCCATCATCTATCAGCTCAACACCCGGCAATTTTCTGCGGAGGGCACGATCCGGGCGGCACAAGAGCAACTCCCCCGGTTGAAGGCACTCGGTGTCGACATCGTCTGGCTGATGCCGATCCACCCGATCGGTTTGCAGAACCGCAAAGGGAGCGCGGGAAGCCCTTATTCAGTGCGCGACTATCGCGCGGTAAACCCTGATCTCGGCACGCTTGCGGATCTCAAAGCGTTCACAGCCGCTGCGCACGCTCAGGGGATGCATGTCATCCTTGACTGGGTCGCCAACCATAGCGCCTGGGACAATCCGCTCCACGCCGAGCATCCGGACTGGTACAAAAAGGACTGGAAGGGAGCCAACCGTCCCACGCCGTGGTGGGACTGGTCGGATATTATCGATTTCGACTATTCGAAGCCCGCTCTGCGCCAATACATGACTGAGGCAATGAAATTCTGGGTGAGGAAGGGCGGAATTGACGGATTCCGGTGCGACGTCGCAGGCTATGTACCACTCGATTTTTGGGAAAACGCACGCCTCGAGCTCGATGCGATCAAACCCGTTTTCATGCTCGCCGAATTCGACATGCGCGACGTTCACAAGCGTGCATTCGATGCGAGCTATGCGTGGAAGTGGAATAACGCCCTACACGACATCGCAATGGGCAAGGCGGACACTGGAGCGTTGTTCGGCTACTACTCAGAGCTGGAGAGTGCCTGGCCCAAATCGGCAATGCGCCTGACTTACACCGAAAACCACGACCAGAACGCATGGGAGGGCACCGAATTCGAGCGCTTCGGCCCTGCACTCAACGCTGCAATCGTATTGTCGTTCGTCGGCAATGGACTCCCGATGATCTATTCGGGGCAGGAAGCCGGCAACGAGCGTCGCCTGAAGTTTTTCGAACGTGACCCAATCCAGTGGCGCGATCACCCCAATAACGTGCTGTTCGCCAAGCTTATTGCATTTCGTAAAAGCCATGCCGCGCTGGCCAACGCGCCGTGGGGGGCGACCATGGTTCCGGTCGTCAACAGCTCGCCGCAACGCGTGTTCAGCTTCGTGCGTCAGTCGGACGGGGACAAAGTCTTCGCCCTGTTCAACTTTTCAGCCGAGCCGCAATCCGTTCATTTCAGCGATGGGCCCGCGGCCGGCATCTATCGCGACTTTTCCAGTGGCGCGGCCATCACTGTAGGCATGGGCACGCGTATGACGCTGGAGCCGTGGGGCTATCGGCTGCTCACAAGCGATTAAGCGCCCCAAAACCGAGCGGAAATCACAATGCCAACCGGATTAGAATGACGCCATGTCCCTCATCGAGCTCATTGGCAACGAAAGCGCGCCCGTCATCGTTTTGGACGACTGGGTAACGCGGCCCGAATTGCTGGTCGACGATGCCGCCATGCTGAGTTTCGCTCCGATGGGAACGCACTATCCAGGCATACGAGCGCGGGTCTCGCAGCGAACGCTAGCGCCGATGATCAAAGACCTTGCGCCGGCGATTAACAATGTCTTCGGCTATAACCAGATCGAAATTGCCGACGCCTTTTACTCGCTCGTTACAACCCCGTCCGCGGGACTGACGCCCATCCAGCGCCTTCCCCATTTTGACGGCGTCGAGCCAGAACGACTAGCGCTGCTTCACTATCTCGCTCCGGAGGCGCGGGGAGGTACAGCCTTTTATCGCCACCGCGCGACCAGCTTTGAATCGGTCACGGCGCAAAGACTGCAGCACTATCGCCATACGCTCGACGCTGACCTGGCGCGTGAGGGCGTACCCGAGCCCGCTTATATTGCCGGAGATACGGCCATTTTCGAACAAATCATCCGCTTCGACGGCCAGTTCAACCGCGCGATCCTCTATCGCGGCAACAGCCTGCACTGCGCCTGGCTGCCCACCGGAAACTCCTTTGACACCGACCCGCGCGCCGGCCGGCTTACGCTCAACACATTTCTCGATTGCTGCTAATCAATTTTTTCAGACGTCTCAATCACGTCACACCTATGTGAATACGTATGCGGGTTTGTTCACGTCTGGCCCTCAACCAGTATTGAAAGTGTCAGCGGTGCCATTGAAGCACCCAAAGCCATTCAGGTCACGGTCCAACGAGGCCGAAGGGGAGGAACCGATGACAAATTCCGCTAAAAAGCTGCGTGCGGCGCTGACGCGCACTGCAAGTGTTTCCGCGCTTGCCGTGATCATAGCTGCAACGCCCGCCTTCGCGCAGGCACAAGCGCCTGCTTCCGACGAGAGCGCGGACGCCATCGTCGTCACCGGCATTCGCGCCTCACTCGATGCGTCGGCCAAGATCAAGCGCCTGTCGCCCTCCATCGTCGAATCGGTTTCTGCCGAAGACATCGGCAAATTACCCGACGTTTCGATCGCGGACTCGCTTGCGCGACTGCCTGGTGTGACCGCGCAGCGCCTCGAAGGTCGCGACCAACGTCTGTCGATCCGTGGTCTCGGCCCCGACTTCTCGACCACGCTGCTCAACGGCCGCGAACAGGTGACTGTTGGCGATAACCGCGGCGTCGAATACGACCAGTATCCGAGCGAATTTTTCAAAAATGTCGTCGTCCATAAGGCGGCTGACGCATCGCTGATCGCCGCGGGCATCGCCGGCACCGTCGACTTGAACATGCTGCGCCCGCTGAGCTCGACGGGCGCCAAGTTCTTCGTTCAGGCGCGTGGCCAGATGAACGGCACCAAGAAACTCAACCCCGATGGGAC
>JAYVVA010000117.1:0-3119 GCA_043787435.1 Sphingomonadales bacterium
CGGGCGTCGTCGAAACGCGTCGCCGCACGGGCAGCAGCGTGCGCCTCGAGCATCCCGCGCAGCGTGAACATTTCGTCGACGTCGGCGTGCGTCCAGTCAGAGACGAACATCCGCTTCGAGCCTGAGCGGACAATGTATAACTCGGCTTCAAGCCGCCGCAGCGCGTCACGGACAGGCGTCCGCGATACGCCGCAAAGGTCGGCAAGTTGCTCTTCGGTCAGCTGCGAACCGGGCGCAGCGTCACCCGACAAGATGAGGCTACGTATCTCAGAGTACGCATGATCCGACGCGCGCGACATTACACCTCGAATATCGTTTCAAGCCCGACTTGACCAGCCTATATTGTATACATTATCTTCATATTGACCCCGAACCGAATCCGGCGGGACCATCGAAGGGGACCGATCATGCGCACGACTATCGCCACCTTACTCACCGGGTTTTCGGCGCTCGCTTTTGCGGCGCCAGTTTTCGCTCAAGTGCAGCTCCCCGGCGACAGCGCCGAAGTGCCATCCGAGATTGTCGTTACGGCCCGGCGGCAGAACGAGCGACTGATCGACGTCCCGGCCTCGATTACCGTCATTACGGCCGAAACGCTCGCAAGGACTGGGGTCACTGACGCAGCCGGGTTCGTCCAGCTGACTCCTGGGGTGACCATAGTCACTGGAACAGCCGAAGCGGGCGATACCCAGATCAACATCCGCGGCATTAACGGCGCGCGAGACGCCGAAAGCTCGGTTGCGCTCGTCGTTGACGGTATTCTGAAAACCAATACTGCGCAGCTCAACCAACAGCAGGGCACATTACGCCAGATTGAAATTCTCAAAGGACCGCAGGGCGCTATCTATGGCCGCAATGCAGCCGCTGGCGCGATTGTCGTATCGACAGTGAAGCCAGGCGACCGGCTCGAGGGCGGCTTTCGCGCCAGTTATGCAGAACAAAACACGTTTGAGGGATCGGGTTACATCGCGGGTCCGCTATCGGACTCGCTTGGTTTCGTATTGTCGGCGAACTACCGCAAGACCGATGGGTTCTACACAAATACTTTTCTCAATTCCAAGACGGTCGATGACCAGGAAGTCTATGGCATCGACGGGCGGTTGATTGCGCAGCTCGGCGGTGCGACGACGCTCGACCTGAAGGCGCGCTATGCAAAGCTGTCTGGCGCGTCGATCAATTTCAATTCGGTGTTCCACGTCCCTAATTTCGCCGGCGTAAACGCGGCATTTTACGAGGATGTGAACCGGCACGTTTTCAACTATTATTCCAATATCCGCCCGACGAACGACCAGCGCACGGTTGAGGCGTCGGCCAAGCTGGATCATGACTTCGGCACGGTGAAATTGACTGCCTGGGCGCTCTATTCCGATGTCCGGCAAGATTTGACCGCCGATGGTACGTCGGCTGATTTTGCCCGTTACATCTCGGCAGCCTTGGGCGGCCCGGTGAATGCCACGAGTACGGCCGTGCTTAACAAGTGCAATGCGACGACGCTCGCGCTCCGGGGTTATCCGATCAATCCGCCCGGGGCCATCGGCACTTCACCGATCCCCTTCATCTTCAATCCTGCAACCGGTTCGACCTTCGGCGCGTATAGCCCCACGACATGCGATGGGACACAATATCAACTGCGGAACCAGAAGGATTTCAGCGCGGAGGTGCGCTTGGCCTCGGAAGGCAACGGGCCTCTGAACTGGCAAGTCGGTGCCTATTTTCTGAAGATCGATCGTCTTGTCGGCGTGTCGCTTGGCGCAGACCTGGGACTTGGCGTCATCAAGAACCTCTATAACCCACCCAGCAGCAACAATCCTACATCGCAGCTTTATGCCGACCAATTCAACACCAACGTCTATGCTGCATTCGGCTCGGTCGATTACGCTCTGAGCAACAGTGTCAAGGCCAGCGTTGCCCTACGCTACGATAACGAGGATCGCACGACTTCCACCCGAGTGCCCATAGCGACCGACCCGATCACCGGAGCACCGATCAATCCTGGGCAAGTCGGTGGACCGATCCCCGACAAAACGGCAACCTTCAATCTGCTCGAACCAAAAGTATCGCTGAGCTGGAAGCCAAATCCGGTGACAAACGTCTACGCCGACTGGGGCGTTGGCTTCAAGGCAGGGGGCTTTAACAATACCGGATCGCAGGCGACGATCAACGCAGCATTCAACAATGGCGCACCTGGCACCATCAACACGGGCGTGGTCATAAACGACAATTATCGCAAGGAACGATCGAGCGCGTTCGAGGCCGGGATCAAGGGATCGTTTTTGGACGGGCGCATCAATTACGACCTCGCCGGCTACTACACCCGCATCCGCGATATGCAGTTTTTCGAATTCTTCGTCGGTTCGTTCGGCCTGTTGCGCGTTGTGTCCAATATCGACCGCGTCGATGTCAAAGGAGCCGAGTTCAACGTCGATGCACGCCTCGTTCGCGGCTGGAAGGTATTTGGGGCGTTCAACGTGACCGACAGCGAGATCAAGCAAAATAGCTCGCGTCCGTACACCGTCGGCAACAAGTCGCCCTACACGGCCGATTACACGATCAACCTGGGCACCCAGATCGACGCGCCGCTGACCTCTACAGTCAACGTGATGTTGCGCGCCGATTATCGGATTACGGGGCCGACCTGGTTTCATACTGTGCAAAATCAAGAGCGACCCACGATTTTCAGCGGACTTCTGCCGATTTCGGCTCTCGCTCTTCCGGGCTTTGTGGGCAATGGAAGATATGACGTTACGCGCCGCGACGCCTTCGGCGTCCTCAACTTGCGTTTTGGGCTTGAAGGTCGACAGTGGAGGGCGACGGTGTTCGCCGACAATATGCTCGACAGGCGTTATTTGAATGAAGTGATCCCGGCAATCGAGTTTGGGGGTTCGTTTATCTCGCCGGGCGACCGGCGACGAGTTGGCATCGAAGTCGGGTACAAGTTCTAGGATAATTGCTCGAACAGTCTGCTCTGCCCGCGGCCAAAAGCGGAAATTCAATGGTCAGGCCGGTTTTCGAATTATCGCCCGGGCGCAAATGACGCAGGGATCGCTCCGAATATGAGGCAATGTTTTTCATTTCTGGTGGGCAACGTCGACTGATCTTGCTCCGGTTTCAACCGGGTG
>JAYVVA010000118.1:0-3681 GCA_043787435.1 Sphingomonadales bacterium
CCGGGCACAATGATCACGCTGTCGGCCTGTTTCATCATATAGGCCGCGTCCTCGGCCGATCCGCGCTTCCAGGGACGGTCGGTCTTGGCCTCGGCGCCACTCGACGCGACTGCGCCAAAGCCCCCAGCAATGACGCTGATGAAGCTGCGGTTCATCGCCTTGCACATGATGTAACTCAGGATCGCACCCGAGCTGCCGACCAGCGCACCCGTGATGATCATTGCTGTGTTGTGGAGCGTGAAGCCCATCGCAGCCGCCGCCCATCCCGAATAGCTGTTCAGCATCGACACCACGACAGGCATGTCAGCGCCGCCGATGGGGATGATCAGCAGAAAGCCGATCGCGAAGGCCAAGATCGTGATCGTCCAGAACACCCACGGCGACTGGTCCTGCGTGAAATAGGCTGTGAGCGCGATAATTCCGGCAAGTATACCCAGATTTATGACATGGCGCGCCGGCAGCATGATCGGCTTGCCGCCCATGTTGCCGTTAAGTTTGAGGAACGCGATCACCGAGCCGCTGAAAGTGATCGCACCGATCGCAACGCCCAGCCCCATTTCGATGCGGCTGACGGGCTCGATTTCGCCACCGGCGCCCAGAATGCCGAAAGCGGTGGGGTTGAGAAACGCCGCTGACGCCACAAGAACTGCCGCAAGCCCGACAAGTGAGTGAAAAGCCGCCACCAGCTGCGGCATGTCGGTCATCGCAATCCGTCGCGCGGTTACAACGCCGATGGCTGCACCGATACCGACCGCAATCAAGATCTCGGGGACTGTGGCGTTGAGATGCGTGAAAAGCGTCGTTCCCACTGCAATCGCCATGCCGATCATGCCGTATCGATTGCCGCGTTGCGATGTCGAAGGTGACGACAGACCCCGCAGAGCCAGAATAAAGCAGACGCCGGCAATCAGATAGGCAAGCCCAACCCAGGGGTTCTGTACGACGTGCTCCATCCCCCTAGCGCTCCTTTTTCTTGTACATCGCCAACATCCGCGCCGTCACCGCAAAGCCGCCGAAGATGTTGACCGAGGCGAGCACCACGGCAAGCAATCCGAGATATTTCGAAATCTCCGACCCCGCAGCCGCGCTGGCGATCAGGGCGCCAACGATGATGACGCTGGAGATCGCGTTGGTCACGGCCATCAACGGCGTGTGCAGTGCAGGGGTGACCGACCAGACGACATAATAGCCGACGAAACAGGCCATCACGAATATGGATAGTATGCTGATGAAATCCACGTCGGTATCCTTGGGTTAACCGAGCAGCCGCTCGTTCACGACCTTGCCGCCCTGTGTCAGACGGATCGCGTTGCCGATTTCTTCGTCCAGCACGGGCTTGCCCGCTTCCTTGTCCCAGAACGCGCTGAGAAAGTTGAACAGGTTGCGGCTGAACAGCGCGCTCGCATCGGTCGCAAGGCGCGATGGCACGTTTTTGTGGCCAACAATTTTTACGCCATGACGCTCGACAACCTGCCCCGCGACAGCACCTTCGACATTGCCGCCACTTTCGACCGCGAGATCGACGATGACGCTGCCTGGCTTCATGCTGGCGATCTGCGCGTCAGAGATCAGCCGTGGCGCCGGTCGCCCCGGGATAAGCGCTGTGGTAATGACGATGTCCTGCTTGGCGATATGGCTCGACACCAGCGCCGCCTGTGCAGCCTTGTATTCGTCGGACATTTCGGTCGCGTAGCCGCCTGCACCCTCACCCTCGATGCCCTTTACGTCCTCGACAAAAATTGCCTTGGCACCGAGCGATTCGATTTGCTCTTTGGTTGCCGAGCGCACGTCAGTCGCTGAGACCTGGGCACCAAGACGTCGCGCGGTTGCGATCGCCTGGAGCCCCGCAACGCCAACGCCCATCACAAAGACGCGTGCGGCATTCACGGTCCCTGCTGCCGTCATCATCATTGGAAAGGCTTTGCCATATTCGCCGGCGGCATCGAGTACGGCCTTATAACCGCTCAAGTTCGACTGCGATGACAAAATATCCATCGACTGCGCCCGGGTTATCCGCGGCATAAACTCCATCGCAAGCGCCTCGATGCCGAGCGCTGCATAGTCGTCAACGCGCTGACGTTCGCCAAACGGGTTTAATGCTGCAGCCAGCCATGCGCCTGGCTTTACGCCTGCGAGGCTTGCCGGGGTTGGGCCTGCCACGCCGAGCAAGATGTCGGCATCCTTGATCGTCGCCGCGCGCGTCCCGATCGTCGCACCTGCCGCTTCATAAGCCGCATCGTCGACTGCAGCGCTTGCGCCCGCACCCTTTTCGACCGCCACGGTCGCGCCGAGGCCCACAAACTTCTTGACGGTTTCGGCGCTGGCGGCAACGCGTCGTTCGCCTTCAGCGGTTTCCTTGAGAACGCCGATCTTCATCAAGCGATGATGACGACGACGACAAGAACGACGATGAATACAGCCAACGCGCCCCATTTAAACCAGCCGATGAAGCCTTTGTAGGACGCACGGTGTGCCGCGATGTCGATCGCGGCTGCTTCCCCATTCGAGTCGCCGTGTCCGGCCATTTTTCGTCCTCGCTTCGAAAATACGTCGCTCGTCCATACCCGCGAGTCGGGGAGCGTCAAGGGCTTCCAGTTAGCCTTAAGCCCCCCTTTACCGGTCCCGGGTATGACAAGCCGTTCGAGAGTTTGACCTGAAGGTAGACCCGTAGATGACGCCGAACGGCACCCGAATGCTGATGATGGTCGATGACGAGCCTGCCCAGGCTCGCTTCGTCTCGGCACTGGCCGCACGCGCGGGATGGCGCACAGTGGTCGCATGCGACCCCGAAACGGCCATTGCAACGCTCGGCACGCGCGACGGCATGATGCTCGACTGCGTGGTGATTGATGGCTGCGAAGATATTGCGCCCTTGATCTGTGAACTGCGCGAGCGACGTCCGGCCCTGCCGATCCTGATGATGACGGCTGACAATTCGGTCGACGTCGCGGTTTGCGCGATGCGGGCTGGAGCGAGCGACTTCCTCGTCAAGCCGATTGCGCCCGATCGGTTGATCGCTGCGCTCGAAGCCGCACTCGGCAATGACCGGGGCGGCGGCGAGCTGCGTCCGCTCACCGAAAAGATTGCCGCGCCATTGGGTTTTGACGAGATCGTCGGTTCGGCCCCCAAGTTCCGCACCGCGCTCGCCATTGCGGCCAAGGCAGCGCGCGCGCGCGTTCCCATGCTGGTGGAAGGAGAATCGGGTGTCGGCAAAGCCGTCATCGTCGAGGCGATCCACGCCGCTTCCCCTCGAACAAAGCGCCAGCTCGTTACTGTCAACTGCGGCGCTATTCCCGCCAACCTCATCGAATCCGAATTATTTGGCCACGAGCAGGGCGCATTTGCCGGCGCGTTCACGCAGCAGATCGGTAAGCTGATCGATGCCGACGGTGGCACGCTGTTTCTCGACGAAGTCGGCGAGATGCCGCACGATGCGCAGGTCAAGCTACTGCGCGTGCTCCAGTCGGGGGAAATCCACGCAGCAGGCGCGCGCTACCCCCGCGAAGTCGATGTCCGCATTGTCGCCGCGAGCAACCGCGTGTTGCTCGAACAGGTCGCTGCCGGTCACTTCCGTGAAGACCTCTATTACCGTCTTGCTGCGGTCCAGCTGACGATCCCACCGCTGCGCGAACGGCGCGGCGATGTTCCAGCGCTGGCCCGACACCTGCTCGCCCGCATTGC
>JAYVVA010000119.1:0-1499 GCA_043787435.1 Sphingomonadales bacterium
GGATAGACGACATAATCGCCGACGTCGAAGATGAGCGCAGTAGCGGCCATTTTTATCCTTTCCAGCGGTCTGTCAGGTTGCAGTGCGGCTTCGCCGACCGCAGCGGTGCGGCACGGTCAAAGCGGCGGTGCGGGACAGATCAGGTTGTGCACTCCACACGGACACAGAAGCACGTCCGCCTAGTGGTTACCGCTCTAACAGATTCGCAACAAAATTACCAGTGGTTGGAATCAATCGCTGTCAAGGGATGCTCGGAAACGTTACAAAGGACCTTGACCGGACGCCGTCACGCGCGCCGTCAGTCAGATTTCGGCTCGGAACTACCATCATCGTGGCTGCGTGCCGCGACTGCTCGCCGACGTGATCGGCACGCGGTGGTTTTGCTGAGCTCGGCGGTCTGCCGAGCTTAGTTGGCCAGCACGATGTCCTCTTGTCGAGGTCGCACACCCCCAACCACAGGTTTAACATTGCCCGTCGCCCTGACTGTCAGTCTCCCTGACCCGGTTCCGCCGAGAAGAACTTTTCGAACTTGCCTTCGACGCCCTTATGCTCGTCGGCATCGGCAGGTGCCTCGCGGCTCCGTGTGATATTTGGCCACTGCGCGGAAAATGTATTGTTAAGCTCCAGCCACTTTTCCAGACCGTTCTCGGTATCGGGCAAGATCGCCTCCGCCGGGCACTCCGGCTCACAGACGCCGCAATCAATGCACTCGCTGGGGTTGATGACGAGCATATTCTCGCCCTCGTAGAAACAATCGACCGGGCACACTTCGACGCAGTCCATGTATTTGCACTTGATACAGGCGTCGGTGACGACATAGGTCATTGCGGTCGGTGCTCCGTTGGAAATTGCCGCTCGCGTTAGTTTTGCTCGGTCGTGCCGTCAATCATCCGCATCGGTACGTCACTGTAGAAGGTACGCGCCTCGTTCGACGGCCCGCGTCGTTGGGGCAGCGCTTCGATTCGAACAACGCGAATATCGCCGCTGGGGGCGGCGAAGGTCAGGACATTGCCGACGCACACGGTCGTGGCTGGCTTGATGACAGCGCGTGCATCGATGCGCAGATGGCCGCTTTCGGCCAAGCTCTGGGCAAGGTTGCGCGAAGCGATCAGGTGTGTGAGCCGCAGGAAGCGGCGAGCCACATCCCTGCGCCGCCGCTGTTCTCAGCCAAGGCGCAGCGCCTCCAGTGCGGCAAAGGCATTTGGTTTGTTCGACCTTGCAGCGCGCGGAGGTCTGGGTCGGGCGGCCCATAGCCAATGCCCGTCATTGCCCGGTCGGAAGCCGAGCGCAGTCAAGATCGCCACAAAGGTGGCGCCGTCGATCCCGAACGATGTGGCCAAGGTTGCGTCGGGAACGAAGGCGTTACGCGCCGTGCGCAGGTCATGCGTAGCCCGCGCGATGCGTTCGACGAGGTCGAGCCGCACGAGTGTGTCACCGAAACGGCGGTAGCCGCGCGCCACCAGGCCTTGACCTGTTGTTGCGCCCGGCTTCAGCGTGTC
>JAYVVA010000120.1:0-4132 GCA_043787435.1 Sphingomonadales bacterium
TCTTTTCTGACGACTCACATTACGCCCGCGCCCAATGTTGCAGGGGTAAAGACGTCGCTGACAATTCGGACGTCAAAATCGCAAACCGGCGTTCCGGTCCCCGCCGACGAGGACCGGTAGCCGCATACCTCGCACTCAGGCGGTTGCCGGAACGTCCAAAAAGATCATCCACAATCCAGCAATCTCGGCGCGCGTTCCTTTCACCGCAGTGAAGGCTGCACGGGCGCCTTCCTTGTCCCCGCTCCGCGCGAGCGCGATCCCGAGGCGTGTATTCGCAGCGTCGACATCCACGCCGCCCTTTTGTAACGCCAGCCGGTAAAGCGGGATGGCCTTAGCGTCCTGCCCATAGCTCAAGTATGCGTCGGCCGTGTTCATCGCGCCACGTCCGGTCGGCGCGCCCGCAGCCGCTCGTTCGGACGCCGGAAGGCTCGCGAGATCGGCTGCGATCTTCGGACTCGATGCAGCGCGCAATTCGGCCAAATTCCTGCTCGTGGCCAGCTTGGCATCGCTCGTGACAGCCATATCCACGACCGCCTTTGCTTCACCTGGAAGGCCACGCTCGCTGGCAATTGCTGCATAGTCGTAATAATCGCGCTCGCCCGCGATGCTCTTGGTCACCCGCATCAGGCGATAAATATCCAGCGTGATCTGAGGGTCGAGCGCCTTGCTATCGCGGTACAGCACGAGGGCGCTGCGCCAGTTGGTCGCAGTTGGATAAGCTTTAACGAGCATCGTCGACCATTTGACCGTTTCGACCGGCAACTTGGCATTGTAGGCGCCGGCGAGGGCCCTGTTGTACCAGTCTTCGGCTACGGGCTGGCCCAATGCCTTTTGTGCGGCAACCGCCTGTTCGACATAGGCAAGGCCCGCCGGATATTGCTTCTGTTTAAAACTGACGTCGGCAGCCAAAATATAGGTTTCGGGCGTTGGCTTACCAACGCGTATCGCTTCGGCGAGGTACGTCGCTGACTTGGCATAATCCTTGGCAAAATAGGCTTCGCGGCCAAGGTGCATATTCAGCGTTCCGGCCTGCTCGGGTGGAGCAACGCCGCTTGCGAGCATCGCCTCGACGCCGGCCGTTGCACCCTTGTCATCCTTCATCGCTACTGAAATCTGATAGCGAAACAGCCCCGCATAATATTTGTCTGCCGGCTTTGTTGCCGCAGCCTCGGCCGCCGGAAGGCCAGCACTGGCCGCGGCAAAATCCTTGGCCTGCAACGCTTTTTGCACAGCCCCAGCCGACGTACGGAATTCCTTCGACAAATCGTTCAACGGCGATGCCGGAGCGGCGGCGGGCTTTTCCTTAGCGACTAATGGTGCGGCGCCAGCAGCAGACAACAGGGCGGCTGCGAGCGCCAGACTAGATACCAATTTCACGTCCATCTCCTTAAGGCGGTAGGCGGGTTTTACCGTCGATTAACTGTCACGCGGGTTCGACACAACCCGGAGGATCACTTGCCAATGCGTGCGGCACGATTAGGAGCCCTAAAATGAACGATGGCGAAACCACAACATCGCTTGTCGTGGGCGCCGGCGGCCTCGGCGAGGCGCTGGCAGGCCGATTGAAACTTCAGGGACCGTCAATCGTCTGGAGCCGCGCAACCGGCATCGATCCCACAGTTGAAGATGATATCGTGCGCGCGGTGAACGGTCTCGACAACGTCGTCCTGACGCGTGTGTTTGTGACGACAGGGTTCTTGCACGATGCGACCCAGCGTCCTGAACGGAGCTGGCGCGACCTTGAGCGTGCGGCGCTAGAGCGAAGTTTTCTGGTCAACACGATTGCGCCGGCGCTCGTCGCCAAACATATACTTCCGCGTCTGCCGCGCAATCAGCGCGCCGTTTTCGCAGTGCTGGGCGCGCGGGTCGGCAGCATTGGCGACAACCGCTCAGGCGGCTGGCACGGATATCGAGCGTCAAAAGCCGCGCTTGCCATGCTGATCAAAACGTTGAGCGTTGAACTGAAGCGGACGCACCCCCGAGCCATTTGTGTCGCGCTGCATCCCGGCACGGTCGACACGAGCATGAGCAAGCCGTTTCAAGGCAACGTCGCGCCCGAAAAGCTGTTCACCCCCGATTTCGCTGCCGTCCGGTTAATAGCGCTCGTCGACGCGTTAACTCCGGCCGACAGCGGCTTGCATATTGCCTGGGACGGCGTGCCTATTTCGCCATAAATTTTTAACTGCGCGGAAATGACGAGCCGCGCGGTTTATGCGCCATACACTTGTCGGCGTGCCAATCGGTCCGGGTCGCGACCACAAGCTGTAATGGGGCAGGAACGCGGCATAACTGGCGAGGCCCCTATGGCAAAACGTCTGATGACACCCTTGCTTTCGTATATTTGTTCGCGTCCAGTATGCACGCTTCGAACACCGCTGCAGTCGCGCCTACGGCGAAACCAGTGGTTTCACATGCGGCGGTCATGCCGGCAATCGCGCGTTTGACAGCGGCAAAACCAGTCGCCAAGCGGGTTAAGGCGGCTGAATTGCCCACCAAACTGGCGATCCAGCACGCGACGGCTTCGGTGACGGGCGGGCGCATGGTCACAACCAGGACGTCAACGGGCAAACGGTTGCGTACGATAGTTCAAAGGCGGGCAATTGCCACAAAAAAGCCTGTGCCTGACACGGCGCCAGGACTGCTGCCCAGCGCCGCGTGCGCGCACGCGGCGCTGGTATCTCGGGCCGGCAGCGGCTAGGACGTCATAACGCAACCGTCATCGAAAGCAGCACGCCGCAATGAGCGACGAGACCACCCTCGCCGACCCGTCAGATATCTCGCCGATCAACATCGTCGACGAAATGAAGTCGAGTTATCTCGACTATGCTATGTCAGTCATAGTCTCGCGCGCGCTGCCCGACGTTCGTGATGGCCTTAAGCCCGTTCACCGTCGCATTCTGTGGGCTTCGCAGGAAGGCGGCTTTGTCGCGGGTCGTCCGTACCGTAAGTCAGCCAAGATCGTCGGCGATGTGATGGGCAATTACCATCCGCATGGTGACTCGGCGATCTATGACGCCCTGGCGCGCATGACCCAGGACTGGTCGATGCGGCTGCCGTTGATCGATGGTCAGGGCAATTTCGGTTCTATGGACCCCGATCCCCCGGCCTCGATGCGATATACCGAAGCCCGTCTGGCCAAAGTCGCCAATTTTCTGCTGGCCGACGTCGACAAAGACACGGTCGATTTTCAGCCGAACTACGACGCCCAGCGCTCGGAGCCTCAGGTACTGCCTGCGCGTTTCCCCAACTTACTGGTCAACGGCGGCGGCGGTATCGCGGTCGGGATGGCAACCAATATTCCGCCGCACAACCTCGGCGAGGTTATCGACGCCTGTTTTGCGTATATGAAAAATAGCGGGATCACTTCTGAAGAGCTGACTGCGATCGTTCCCGCACCCGACTTCCCCACTGGCGGCCTGATTTTGGGAACGCATGGCGCGAAATTGGCTTATACCACCGGACGCGGCTCGATCATTGTGCGATCGCGCCACATCGTCGAGGAAGGTCGTGCAGACAAGCGCGCCATCGTGCTGACCGAAATCCCGTTCCAGCTTGGAAAGAACGGTCTCGTCGAAAAGATCGCGGAGGCGGTCAAGGACAAGCGGATAGAAGGCGTCGGCGAAATGCGCGACGAATCCAATCGGTTTGGTGTTCGTGTCGTCATGGAACTCAAACGCGACGCGAGTGTCGACGTCGTACTCAACCAGCTGTGGCGACACACTCCGGCGCAATCGAGTTTTCCAGCGAACATGCTCGCCATACGCGGTGGTCGGCCAGAAACGCTGACGCTGCGCGACATGATCGAAGCGTTCGTGAAATTCCGCGAACAGGTCATTATACGACGGTCGAAATTTGAACTCGCCAAGGCCCGCGAGCGTGCGCATTTGTTGCTCGGTCTTGTCGTTGCCGTATCAAACGTCGATGAAGTCGTACGGATCATCCGCGGATCGGCCAGCCCTGCAGTGGCCCGCGACGCGCTTCTCGCGCGCGAGTGGTCGATCGCGGAAATCCTGCCCTATATCATGCTGGTCGAATCGATGGAGCCGCAGGCGGGATCGACGTCGTACCGGCTGTCCGAGCTGCAAGTAAAGGCGATCCTCGACCTTCGGCTTGCGCGCCTGACGGCGCTCGG
>JAYVVA010000121.1:0-2586 GCA_043787435.1 Sphingomonadales bacterium
GTCTTGGGTTTGAACGCGGAATCATAACTGATCTTGGCGGTCTTCCGGAGCTTTTCCATCGACGCTGCAAGCGATTTCGACAACCGGTCGCGACGCAGAGCTTCGGTTGCCGGAGCGGCCCAGCTGTCGGGGCTGGTTGCGGCACTGGCTCTTCCCGTGATCGCACTGATGAATGTGGTGCCGTTCGTCGACAGGTCGAAGATTTCGCCGCTCGGCAAGGCAAGGATCTGCTTGGCGACACCGGTTGCTACGCTTGCTGTGTCGAGGACGGTAGCGCCGCGCGAAAACGGCGTGCGATCGGCGGACATTTTTTGCGCGATTGCATCAAGCATGCCCAGTTTCGTCAGTGCCTGAATGGTCTTGGGGTCCTTGGGCGTCGCAAAGCGAATTTGGTCGAGCGAGAGCCGCTCCCGCTGGGAGAAAAGCGTTGGGTTGGCAGTTATGAACTGTTGCACCTCGGCGGCCGTCGGCGTGCTTGGCGTCCCCGATAATTTCCGCATCCCAAGTGTTGCCAGAAGCGTCTGATCGAGTTGTCGCCGACGCGCGATATATTCGGGACCGCGCTCTAACCCCTGGTCGCGGGCGTACTGTGCCAGAAGGTTACGATCGATCACGCGTTGCAGCACATTGGCTGCCAGCGCGTCGGGAAGCGGACCGGCAGGCAGTCCCGGGACTTGCGTCTCCGCCTCGACCCGCAGTTCTTGCTGGGTGATTTCGTCATTATCGACGACCGCAACAACTTGACCACCCGGCTTTTTTTGACAGCCGCCAAGTGCGGAGACGGCGACCAGGGCCGAAAGCGCAATAGTTAACCGAAAACGAGGCGGATGTTGCAAGGCGGAAGGTGTATTCACGGATGCCATCGATTGCTCTTTCGTTACGCTTGGATCGCTGAGGCCGTCTGCGTGCCCATGACTTAGACGACTCGTAGCATCAGCAATGTCAAAAACGAGTAGATTTATTGCTAACGATCTCTGCTGACCAAAAACTCGGACCCAGACGGGCGCAGGTCACGCGGCTGGCTTCAACACGTTGCGCCAATAGCCGAACGACCAGCCTGCATGCATGATCGCGGCCGCAGTTCCTGAGAAGACCGAACACAAGCTGCCCGCCCGGGCCGCGATGACCAAGCCGAAGGCCTGGCACAGCCCGAACCATGCCAAGGCGGGGATAGCAAGAACCAGCCATAACGGGTTTGCAAACATGCCCACCATACCTGCAAGCGCCATAATGATGGCCGGTGCGATCAAGAGCGGTGCGCTTTGGCGGAGCTTCAGCCGCAAGCCGTGTTTGCGAACCGTGCGTGCTCTGCCCATACCATAGTTGAAATACTGCCTTAAGAGCGGACCAGGTGCCGAGCGCGGCGCGTAGACCAGCGCCGCATCGGGCTCCAGCCAGATCTTGCACGCATTTGCCAAGAGGCGCTGATCGAGCTCGGCATCTTCATTGTGCGAGAAACTTTCGTCGTATCCCCCTACCCGACGGAACGACTCAAGTCGAAACAGGGCGTGATGACCGTGATCGACGAAACGTCCCTTTCCGACGTGCCGATGCGCAGAGCCGCCCGTGCCCAGAACGGAGTTCTGAGCCGCCGCCGCTGCGGTTTGGAAGCAGGTGGTACCTTGCGTAACCATCGGGACGACCACTGTGTCTGCCCCGTGGTGCCGAGCTGCATCGAGCAGGCGCTGCACATACCGATCTGGGTAGCTACAATGGGCATCGACGCGAACAAGCCAGAGGTGATCCTTTGCGAAGGCCGTCACGGCGGCATTCACACCCGCGCTTTGCAGCTGCTTGGGATTGTTGATCAGATGGATCCGGTGGTGCCGTTCGGCAAAATCAGCGACGATCGCCCGGCTGCGATCAGTGCTTCCCCCATCGGCCACAACGATGAGTGCACTCGCGCTGTCGCTGATTAACTGGTTAAGAAGCGAAGGTAGCGACCGTTCCTCGTTCAGGCACGGCACGACAACGAGCACACGTGCTAAATCTGGTAAATTTATAGCGGCTTCTGGCAAGGATAGGCACCGGATTTGCGGTTGGGTTGGGGTCAGATCGCAGACGCTACCTACCGGCGTCAATTGCATTCCCTGCCAAGGCCGTACATGCTCTCCCCGCTGTGTGGAATTTGGGCGCAGTGGGGGGCAAATGAAGAGTCGAAGCCGAAGCCGACGTCGACAAGCTTTCAAAGCTGGAGGCCTGAGTTTTTGGGCCGCGCTGGTGTCAGTTTTTTTGCTGTGGCAGGTCACGACCTATCGCGGTGTCATCGCGCTTGTCGGTGAGTGGCAGTTCAATGCCTTCGGCCACTATTATCCGACGCTGACATTCGTCACGCTCGTTGTGCTCTTGGTTATGCCGGGCTCGCTGCTGTTCCGGCGGCCGCGCGAACCGGGCGGCCGGGAGCTGTTGCCTGCAGCGACCTTGCGTTCAGCGCGCTCGTTTACGCGACTTCTGTTCGGCATTGCTGGCGGGCTCGGACTTGCCGGAGCGATCGCGTTCCTCACGATCCTAATGCTCCCCGACGACAAGGGAGCGCTCCAGACCGTGTCTCTGGCGACGCCAACGCTTTCGCTGCCGCACGAAGGA
>JAYVVA010000122.1:0-4781 GCA_043787435.1 Sphingomonadales bacterium
GGCCGCCACCACACTCTGTACCGAGACCGGAGCGGCTGGCGGTTCGCATCGATGGTTACCCGGATGATGGAGGATCTCGGTCGGCCAGTCCCGCGTCAGGCGCAAGTGCTGCTCAACTGGCGCGCCAATTGGACGCATGTGTCTTACGCCGATGTCTATCTCGACAGTTTGCGACAGAAGCCGCTGCGCGCAGCCGACGAGTTCAAGGACAAGATCGTGCTGGTCGGAACGTCAGCACCTGGCCTGATGGACCTGAGAGTCACACCGCTGGGAAGCACGTATCCAGGCGTCGAAGCGCTTGCGACAGCGATCGATAATATAGATCGCGGGGACTGGCTCCGCGAGGTCAAGCGATCGTTGATGGTGCCGCTGGCCCTCGCGCTGATTGCGCTGATCGCCGTTGCGCTCGCGCGCAATGTGAGTGCGAACAGGCTTGGTTATGCGTTCCTGGGGATGACGACTGTCGTGATCGGCGGGGCGTGGATCGCCCTCACAAAAGGGACGTTTGTGCCCGTGTTCGCGCCATTGACGTTTGGCTGGACATTTTATTTGACGGCAAGCGCTGTCGCTTATCTGAATGAACGAGCGCAGCGACTTCGCACCTCGGTAATGTTCAAGCGCTTCCTCGACCCGCGCATCGTGGCCGATCTGATCGAGCATGGTGACATTGACCACAAGGCAAGTGCCGAGTCCCGCGAGGTGACGGTGATGTTCTCTGACATTCGCGGGTTTACCGCATTGTCCGAAGATGCCCGCGCTGAAGACGTGGTAAACCTGCTCAACGCCTATTTCTCGAAGCAAGTCGAGGTCATTTTCCGACATGGTGGCACGCTCGACAAATTTATCGGTGATGCCATCATGGCGTTCTGGGGCGCGCCTGTAACGCATGCCGACCACGCACGACTGGCGGTGGCAGCGGCGGTCGACATGTCGAAGGCGCTCATGGAAATGCGCATCGAGCTTGGTACGCTGGGCGAAAACCTGGAGATCGGCATCGGTATCCATACCGGCCGTGCAGTCGTGGGCTTTATCGGGTCGAACGACCGCCTCGACTATACTGTTATCGGTGACACCGTGAACCTTGCGAGCCGGATCGAAGGCATGACGAAAGGGATCGCCCGGATTTTGGTATCTGAGGCGACGCGTGACGCGGTAGGTGACATCTACGACTGGCGCGATTGCGGTTCGCATCGCGTTAAGGGACGCGAGAGGCCCGTGCGCCTCTATGAACCCGTCGCGAAAGATGGTATTAACATAACGTGACAGGAAAGATCGGGGCATTGCGACGATCATATCAACTTGCGCTGTTTACCATCCTGCTGCTCGGCACCGTTGGTGTTGAAGCCGCCGAGAAAGGGCTTGTCATCCGCGCCGGCGACCTGTTGGCGCAACCCTTTATCGACGCTGCCAATGTCGGCAAGGTTGCTCCCGCCGAACCAGTAACCGTCGTCGAACGCCGTGGTGCTTGGGCGAACGTAAAGGCGGGTGGCAAGAGTGGCTGGGTCCGCCTGCTCAATCTGCGCCTCGAACCGACGGCCGGACTTTCAGGCCCGACGAAGGCGCAAGCTGTTCGACCCAACGGCTTAACGGCGCTCCTTCAGACCGGTAGTTCTGGGCGCACCGTGACGACAGGCGTGAAGGGAATGGATGAAGAGGACATAAAAAACGCAACGCCAAATTATGTAGAGCTTACTCTATTGGAGACATTGGAGGTCGATGCCGCCAATGCCCGCTCCAACGCGGTCCGAAATAATCTCAAGGAACGCAGCGTCGATTATCTCGACAAAAGGGGGGGCAAGTGAGCGCGCGGTGCCTGATCCGCCGTGCGATCGCGAGCTGCGCGGCAATGGCGCTGGCCACTCAAGCACTTGCCCAATTTCCAAACATCAGCGGCCTCATCAAAGGCGCGCAGAATGCCAAGAAACTGAGCGATTCATTTCGCAAGATTTCCGAACCCGAGGAGATTAAGCTCGGTGGCGACCTTGCAGGGATTATTCTTGGCGTCGCCCCACTGGTCGAGGAGAGGGCCAAGCAGCGCTACGTCAATTGGGTAGGACGCTGGCTGGCGCTACACAGCGACAGACCGGACCTGCCATGGAAATTCGGCATTGTGAACACCGCTGACGTCAATGCGTTTTCGATGCCTGGTGGCTATGTACTGATCACGCGCGGCATGTTCGATCGAATGCGCAGCGAGTCCGAGCTGGCCGGCGTGCTGGCGCACGAAATCGCTCACGTTGTTCATCGGGATCACCTCGCGGCGCTCCAACAAAGCCTGCGCAACTCCGCCCTGACCGGTTTTGGTGACTACATCCACGGCGGGGGCGCAATGGGCTCTGTTGTCAAGACAGCGATCATCAACGCGGGCAAGGACATGTTTACACGCGGGCTCAACAAGAATGACGAGTTCGAGGCCGACCGTATGGGCGTCGTCATCGCAGCGCGTTCAGGCTACTCCCCCTTTGGGCTGGTAGGTGTACTCCAGACACTGAGTGCCGCCCGCGACGAAAGAGGGTTTGCCCTGATGAACCGGACCCACCCGCTTCCGGTCGAGCGGATCGATCGCCTCGACCGTGCGATGGGGACACAAATGGATGCCTTCGCAGTGGCAGACGTCAGTCTGCCGACATTTTCGCCGATGCGACCGGCACCTGACGCACAGCCCACGGGAGTGAAAAAGCGGGGCAAGCGGAAGTCTTGAGGCCGAAACTTTGGTGATGTCCTAGGTTGGTCGGCGTTCGAGTCGCAATACCAGACCAGCCGCCATGATCGCTTTTTGACATCTGCTCTAATGACCGCCGATGTACACGGTCTGACGTTGATAAGGACGATCAACTTGATGCCGAGCCCGCCGCGATGTTCGACGGGCGCATGCGTGCAACGTGGCGCTCATGGTCCGTGCCCATCAAATCACGCAGTGATCAGCAGGTGCGCACCTATTTCTGCTCGGCCATCCAAGCATCGACGCGGCGCTCGAGGACGGCAAGCGGCATCGATCCAGAGCCGATCAGCAGGTCATGAAATCCCTTGATGTCGAACCTCGGACCAAGCTCATGCTCGGCCCTGTGGCGCAAATCGAGGATCTTGATCATTCCGATCTTGTAGCCAGTTGCCTGACCAGGCAACGTAATATACCTCCGCACCTCAGATCGGGCTTGATCGGGGGAGGCCCGTCCCGTCGCGATCATGAAGTTAACCGCTTCGTCTTCGGTCCAGCCCTCGGCGTGAATGCCCGTGTCGACCACCAAGCGCGCAGCTCTGAACAGTTCGGCATCGAGGCGCATAAAATCTGCCGCGAGGTCCGGATATGATCCCATCTCCTTACAAATAGCTTCGCTGTAGAGTCCCCAGCCCTCTGCAAACGCCACATAGCTATAGCCCTTGCGGAACTTTGGTCCCCCGGCTTGCCGGACCTGGATGTCGCCTTGCATGACGTGTCCAGGAAAGCCTTCATGGCACATCAGATCGTAAACTGCCGCCGGATCGCCGGTCACGCCGACCAGATGAACATACACGCGCCCTGCGCGAACGCCGTCGGGACTGGGCCCAGCGGCATGGGCAGCGCCGCCCGCCACTTCGCTGAACATGGGCTCGCGCACGACCTCGACGCGAAATTGAGGGAGGAGACCGAAGTATTTGGGCAGCAGCGTCCGCGTATGGGCAATTGCTGCATTGGCCGTCTTTAAATATTCGACGCGCTGCGCGTCCGTCCACACGACGGGCGGAAACAGACGTGCCCGTTCCGCATAATAGGCCTGCCGGTCCTTAAAACCGGCCTGACGAGCGAGCGCATCCTGGTCTGCCTCGATCCGGGCGACCTCCTTGAGCCCTGTCTGGTGGATCTGGTCCGCGGTCAGGTCGGTCGTGGTGTTGATCTTCAGGGCCGCTGCATACCAATCAAGGCCGCCGGGGAGCGAGACCGCACCGACCCGTCCACTCGGGGCTGCCAGTAATTCGCCTTGCGCCCAGGCAATCACCCGATCGTAGGCAGGCTTGATCGAGAGCACGGCCGCGCGCGTCGCCGTCAGCAAAGCTTCGCCCTTGGCTGGTGTCGTCTTACCCAAAGAAACGAGCTTTCCGGCTTTTGCCTTCGCATCGGCCCACAGCGGCGAGTCCGGACCCCCGTCAAACGGCGCACCCGTAATGATCGCTTTGCTGCCAGCAATCACGCGTTCGATTTCGAATTTTGGCGCTCGTATCCCCTCTGCATCGGACTGGCGGCTTCTTGAGATCGCCGTGTCTAAGACAGCCGAAATGCCATTGATGCGCGCGGCATAGGCTCGCATGTCCGACACATCCTGGACGGTATGAGTGTTGATCAGGAAGTTCGGCAGCTCGGAATGGACCGAGTAGAGAAAGGAGTAGAATGGGGGCTGATATTTGCGGAACCGATAACTGAGTTCTGCACGTTCAAGTTCAAGCGCCCAGATGTCGTAATTGGCCTGTGCGGTGGGAGATAACTTCCTGCGGTCGAACTGCGCTTTCATATGTGCCACGCTTGTGCGCCGCCATTCGAGGCGAGCCAGCACCGCGGCATCACTGATGTCGTCCAGCTTGTCCTGACCATCTTTGATGCCAAGCCGGGTTGCCAACTGGGGCCGAAGCTTCAGTTCCTCGGCAAACTCGCGGTCCAGAAACGCCGTCAGGCCAGCATCTTCGACGCCGGCAGCCGATTGGGTTAACGGCTGCGCCCACGCCGGCGTGATAAACGCAGCAGTCCCGAACCCCAGAACTGCAGCGACTCCGAGCCCGACCATATTGCGCATAACCTCTCCTGTTTT
>JAYVVA010000123.1:0-2934 GCA_043787435.1 Sphingomonadales bacterium
AGAACGCGACGCATCGTCGTCTGACGTAGGATTGTCGTCGCGAGCGGATGATCGGCTTGGAGATCGCCGCGTTCGATCTGCGCGACCAGTCCGATTGCCCGGATCGAATGCTCATCGACCGTGTAATGGTGGTACATATCGAACTGCATCCGGGCAACAACGCGCCCGAAGTCCGGCACGAAACGCCCAAAGACTGTTGCCTCGTTCATCCAGCGCAGGACTGTTTCTGGATCGCGCGGAGAAGTGAGGACGTCGACGAACAGCGCATTAGCGCGCGGGTCATTGCGAACACGCGCATCGATTAGCCGCGCATCGCGATTGGCGGCACGCATCGCATTGGGATGGATTTCGAGACCCTGAGCATCGGCGACTGCAAAGATTTCGATCAGGCGGACCGGATCGCCGCGAAACCAATTGTCGTTCGGCAAAGTCAGCCGGCCGCGATCGAGAACAAAGCCGGCGAGCTGGCGTGGCGCTCTCATGAAGTTGGACAGCCGCCCGAAACGCCGCCCCTTTGGGGCGAGGCTGTCATCAAGGTGCGCGAGGAATACACCGGTCAGGTCGCCAACGGCCTTAGCGGTCAGGAAATAATGCTGCATGAAGCGTTCGACCGCCGACCGGCCGGGCCGGTCAGCATAGCGCATTCGGCGGGCGATTTCGGGCTGGACATCGAACGTCAGTCGTTCTTCCGCGCGCCCGCTGACGACGTGCAAATGACACCGTACCGCCCACAGGAAATTCTCTGCCTTTTGAAACTGACGCAACTCGGCCGAGGTCAACAGCCCCTTGTCGACCAGTTCAGAGACACTGCCGACCCGGTGCAAATATTTGCCGATCCAGAACAACGTGTGCAGATCGCGCAGGCCGCCTTTGCCTTCTTTCAGATTGGGTTCGACCACATAGCGGCTGTCACCCATCCTTTTGTGGCGCACATCTCGCTCTGCGAGCTTTTCAGCAACAAATGTTCGCGCTGTCCCGGCGAGCACGTCTCGGTCGAACCGCCCGGCCGCCTCGTCATAAATACCCTGATCGCCCCAGACATACCGTGCCTCCAGCAGGGCCGTGCGGATCGTCAGGTCGCTCTTGGCCATGCGCACCGTCTCATCGAGCGAGCGTGACGAGTGGCCGACCTTCAGTCCCAGATCCCACAGTGTGTAGAGCATCGACTCGATGACGGCTTCGCTCCACGCGGTCGCCTTCCAAGGCGTGAGAAACGCAATGTCAACGTCCGAGAACGGTGCCATCTCGCCGCGACCATAGCCCCCGACAGCTGCCAGCGTCAGTCGTTCAGACGTCGTCGGGTTCGACAGGGGATGGAGACGCTGCGTCGCGAAATCATAACCCAGTCGAAGAATCTGATCGGTCAGAAAGGCCTGCGCCGCTGCGGCCGCGTTCCCGCCAGAGGGATGTTCGATCAGGCGCCGGGCAATTTCTGCCCGTCCTTCGTCGAGCGCAGGTTTAAGTATGCGCGCCGATGCCTGCCTCAGCGCAGTGCCGTCGCCGGGTAGCGCCGAAAGGCATTCGGCAAGCGCGCGCCGGTCAATCAGCGCGCGGCGGTTCGGAATCTGGTCAAAGTGTTCGGGCACGCGCCCTCGTTAATCGGTTCAATCGACCACGTCACCCATTCCAATAACACGCTAACGCCGTCACTTCGCCGATCGGGCAAAAAGGCGCTTGTACACAAGGTGGTGGAACCTCCTGGTCGAGGGTGTCGATCATGCGTGACTTGTGGGAGATAAGCCGCCACGCGATCCGCTCAGCTAGCGAGCTGGGATCGCGGTGCGACTCCAAATCTCAAACCGCCTCGAGCGCGAGCGCTGGATAATCGGTATAGCCTTCGGCCCCCGGTGCATACCATGTCTTGAAATTATCCGGCGCAAACGGGGCATCGACGCGTAGCCGTTCAACCAGATCAGGGTTCGAAATATATGGTCGTCCAAAGCTAATCGCGTCGGCAAGGCCAGTCGCCAGATCGGCTTCGGCACGTTCGAGATTATATTCCTGATTGAGGATCAGCGGCCCTGAAAATACCTTTCGGATGTCGGGCGAAACGCGGGGCACATCGGTCTTCCCGAAATCACCAAATTCCTTTTGTTCGCGCAGTTCGAGGGAGGCGATCCCGATCTCGTCCAACGCCGCCGCCGCAGCGGTGAACAGGGCGACGGGACTCGAGTCGTCGACGCCTTGCGTTTCCCCATTGGGCGACAGGCGAACGCTGGTGCGGTCGGCACCCACGGCATCGGCAACGGCTTGGGTAACTTCGCGAAGCAACCGGATACGATTCTCGATCGAACCGCCATAGGCATCGGTACGAAAGTTCGTGTTATCGCGAAGAAACTGATCAATCAAATAGCCGTTTGCGGCGTGAATCTGTACCCCGTCAAATCCAGCGGCGCGCGCGTTTTTGGCGGCTTGGACGTAGTCAGCGATAATGCGAGGAATTTCGGCGAGTTCGAGTGCACGGGCCTCGGCATAGGGCTTTTTGCCAGTTATCGTGTGGGCGTCGCCGGGTGCTCTGGTTGCCGACGAGGAAACGGGTGCAGCACCGCCCAGAAAATCGGGATGAACCAAGCGACCCATGTGCCAGAGCTGCAGAACGATACGGCCGCCTGCATCGTGAACTGCCCGGGTCACCGGCTTCCATGCCTCGATCTGTTCCGCAGACCAAATACCCGGCGCCGACGGCCAGCCGGATCCTTCCTGGGTGATGCCGGTAGCTTCGGCGATAATCAGCCCTGCAGTTGCGCGCTGGCTGTAATATTCAGCCTTCAACGCCGTGATCGGCACATGGACACCGCTGCTGCGGCCCCTCGTCAACGGCGCCATCAGGATGCGATTGGGCGCAGCGATGGCGCCAAGCTGAACGGGATCGAACAAGGTCGGCATGGAAACTCCTGGGAAGTTGGAGATGGGTCGGGTTTCTATTTGGAACCT
>JAYVVA010000124.1:0-2628 GCA_043787435.1 Sphingomonadales bacterium
AACGCGCGCGCCGGTGTCGGTCGTGGGCTGTGGGCTACAGGCGGCCGGACCCCTGCCACCTGCCGGCGATGGAGCGTCGCGCGCGACACGCCCAGCGCATCGCAGGCGGGCGCGAGAATGCCGGAATTGGGCTTCAGCGCCACCAGCTGTTCCATCATGATTTCTCGTCGTCCATGATCGGGTGGCCCAGCAAAAGCGCGAGTTTTTTTTGGATGTCGATTATGGCTTCGGCTCGTTCCAATCGCTTTTCCAGACGCTTGTAGGCGCGTTGCAGATGGGCATGTTCGGCAGACAGCGGATGTACGGCAACGGGTTTGGGGCCGCGCTTGACCGGGCTCAAGCCCTCGTAGGCACCAGCCTCCCGCTGCCGCCGCCAGTCGGTGATCGCAGAGGAATAGAGCCCCTCGCGCCGCATGATGGCGCCGATCGCGCCCGGGATGCCGGCAGCCCGATCGATTTCGCCCAGAATGCGCAACTTTTCCCTGGCAGTGAATTTGCGCCGCCGGGGCGGGATAGATAGTTCAGGGGACGCAGCCGTTGGCGCTGAAACCAGCGTCGGCCTGCGGCCTTCCTCGGTTTCAGCGCCAACGGCTGCAGGGTACTCGTCGTCTGTGATGCGCGGCATGACCATGGTGATATCCGATCCGCGCCCTCAAGGGTAAACTTCCGGCGGGTCCTTGTCTCACTGGCGTTGGCACAGAGGGTAGGCAGCGGCAAGTCACCCAACGTGAAGTTTTGCCAGGCCACCTCTTAGCGCGCTTTAGCCCTTTACTCGGGGCAAACCAATGAAGTCGCGTTTGCCGATCGGCAAACCCTGAACACGAAGGATGTCATATGCAGTGGCGGCGTGGAAATAGAAGTTGGGCTGGGCGTAACTGAGTAAAAAGTTCTCAGCGGTAAAATCCTGGCACCGCTCCTTGAATTCGAAGCGGACGTCCCGCCCGACGAAGTTGTCCACCTCAGCACGGTCGAGCCCTGCGAGGAAATCATCGGTCTCTCGAAGCACGGCGGTGAGCCCGGCGAGGCTGCCAGGCCACTTGGCCGGGCCGGGCGAAACTACATTGGCGCGCACGGCTTCTATGGCACCACGCGAATGCTCTGACACCGCCTTAACCTGGTAGCCGAACGGCAGCATTTTGGGCGTCAGCCGGGCCTCGATCAGCGCCGCGTCTGGCTCATTGCGTTCGGCACAGTGCGCAGCCGCCTTGGCGACCAACGCGGTGACGGCAGCGACAATCTGGCGGTACGAAGGAATTGTAGCGTCATACAGCGATAACGTCATAAAGTCTCCTTGAGGCGCGCGCCCGAAAAATGGTTTGGTGAACCTGCAGATTGAGTTTCAGTCAGTTTCGCACGACACCAAGAGTGGATCTTTTTGCACCGATAACGCTCCTAAGGCAGGTTGCCTAATCTCGCGCACTTTTTGGCAAATACTACAAGGTTGCAGGCTGTCTGACCCAAGTGACCTACGCTTGCCAAACGCTCTGAAATGAAGGAGCGTGTTATAAGAGCGCCAATACTTAGTTCCGGGGTGCATTGCCTGACAAAGGGTTAGCCCTTCACCGATGCGGGCTAAAACTTGACGCTGGCCTTGATCTCGCCTCCATTTTATGCCGTTTCGGTGTTCATATGCCGCTATCAAGGTTGGTTGGTAAACTCGATGGGTGCGTCGTGCAATGCGATTCCTGCTGATCGACGGCGTAGCGCTTAGCTCGCGCTTCGTCAGGCTCCCGACCCCGACCACAGCGGCTCAGGTCGTAAAAGCGCACCGCTTCAAAAGCCTGGTTTGAACGCTTAGATGTATCGAACGCGTAAGAGCCGGTCTGGAGGGCAATTAAACCGCCCGACCTGCCATGATCGCTCGCACACCCCGCTAAAATGCCAATTGTGTACTCGGCGGTTTGGATGACTATGCCCGTCAACCGGCCCCGGAGGATGCATGTCACGCCGCAAGCTTACCGAAATGACGCATTCCCTGATCGCGCATGCGAAATCGGGGACGCTCGAAAAGGCGACTTCGGTCATGGCTGTTCCGGCCAGCGCCTACACCGATCCCGCCTTGTTCGAACTGGAGAAGCGGAATCTGTTCCGACGGCTCCCGCTGATGCTCGCGCCAGGATGTGAATTGCCCGGGCCCAGCAACTACCAGGCGATGACCGTGGCGGGGGTGCCGGTTCTCCTCACGCGCCAAAAGGACGGCAGCGTCGGCGCGTTCCTCAACATGTGCTCGCACCGCGGCAATCCTGTCGCCCAGGGCGAGGGCAGGGCCAGCCGCTTCGTATGCGGTTACCACGGCTGGACCTTTGGCAATGATGGTGCATTGCTCGGCGTGGCGTCGCCCGGCGATTTCGGGGCAGTCGACAAGGCAGCACTGTGTCTCAAGCGCTTCCCCGTGCTCGAACGCGCAGGGCTGATCTGGGCCATACTCGATCCCGCATCGACGCTGAGCATAGCCGATTACCTGTGCGGCTTTGACGAGATGCTGGCCAACTTCGGATTCGAGACCTGGCACTTGTTCGACAAGCGCACCCTTGACGGCCCAAACTGGAAAACCGCCTACGACGGCTATCTCGATTTCTACCACTTGCCGGTGCTGCACGCGCAGACCTTCGGCGCCGATTTCTTCAA
>JAYVVA010000125.1:0-7821 GCA_043787435.1 Sphingomonadales bacterium
GTCATGTAGACCGACGTTCGGGCAAAGACGGTATACCGAGCCTCGTTTTACTGCGGCATGGCCACGATGCACTTGCGATTGCACGTACAGGTGAGGTGGTGGCAACAAGCGGCGCAGGTTACACAGCGGTGATCCTTGACGGGGCGACGGGCAAGCTTCGGGCAACGATCAAGACCGGAACAAAACCCGACGCCGTCGTCTTCGACCCAATGACCCGGAAGATTTGGGTCATGAACCCCGGTTCTGGCGACATAACGGTGATCGACCCCTGCACTGCGAACATCATTGCGACCGTTGTCGTCGGAGGCTTGCTCGAGTTGGGCGCGGCCGACGGCCGGGGTCTTATTTTTGTCAATATCGAGGACCGCAATGAAGTCGTGATCCTCGATACGCGCGTGCGCAGGGTCGTAGGGCGCTTTTCGCCCAAGGGAATGCGAAGGTCCGACTGGGCTGGCCCACGCGCCAGACGAACGGTTGATCTTGCCGGCATGTGCAAATGGCATTGCTGCGGTTTAGACTCCGCGTGGTCGACAGATCGCGCAACTTTGCGTCGGGCTTCGCACGGACGGCGCTTTGTATGACCGGGACCGCCACCTGGCTTTCATGCCCTCGGGCGATGACGGCACACTTTCGGCTATCACGCTCGGCTAACATCCGATGGTGGTTGGCTGGGTCGCAGCGGCGCGCGGCGCAAAGACGGCGGCACTCGATCTCTCCACAGGCCGAATTTATATCCCGTTCGTCGAGTTTCAGGAGCCGAGCGGCAGCACACGCCGGCAGGCGATCAAGCGAAGCTTTCCGGTGCTTGTCATCGGGCAAGCGAAATAACCGTTTTCAGGCCACTGGCTTTGGGTGGAAATTGCGATCAGCCCGGACCACATGTACAATATCGGCCTATCTGGACGGTGATCCTCTTGTGCATCACCGTCACCGGGTCGTTGCTCATGCTGGACAGCGATCACTACCGGGAGGCGCAGTGAGCCGCACGCAATGAAAACAGCGATTAAACAAGGCGATGAAGCGGCGTTGAAATCGGCAATTCATGCTGCTGGAGCGCTCAGGCCGTCGCGCTGATGCTGCTATTTTGCTAGGCAGCGAACCTGCGTTTCCTAATTCCCACTTGAACCCGGTCGGATGACTGCCGAAATAGAGCCCGGCATTAGGATCAAGGAACGCAATACGCATGAGCACGCCCGACCACGCCGACATCATCGGTGGCCTCGTCCCTATCGTTATCGAACAGTCGACGCGCGGCGAGCGGAGCTTCGATATTTTTTCGCGGCTGTTGCGCGAACGCATCATCTTCGTCACTGGCGGCGTAGAAGATCACATGGCC
Organism: Sphingomonadales bacterium; assembly: GCA_043787435.1. Taxonomy (GTDB): domain Bacteria; phylum Pseudomonadota; class Alphaproteobacteria; order Sphingomonadales; family Sphingomonadaceae; genus Sphingomonas_O. The sequence goes on from JAYVVA010000125.1 coordinate 1,337, forward strand.
TCCGTCATTACCGCCCAGTTGCTCTTTCTTGAGTCGGAAAATCCGAAGAAGGACGTCTATATTTACATAAATTCGCCGGGCGGCGTCGTCACGGCGGGCCTCGCAATCCATGATACAATGCAATACATTCGGCCTGAAGTCGGGACCGTCTGCATCGGCCAAGCCGCATCAATGGGCAGCTTCCTGCTCGCGGCCGGCGAACCTGGCAAACGTGTTGCGCTCACCAACAGCCGTATCATGATCCACCAGCCTTCGGGTGGGGCACAGGGAATGGCCTCGGATATTGAAATTCAGGCCAAGGAAATCCTTCGCATGCGTCATCGGCTCAACACGCTCTATGCCAAGTATACAGGCAAGACGGTTGAAGAGATCGAGCGCGCCATGGACCGCGACAATTTTCTCGAAGCCGACGAAGCCAAAGCCTTCGGTCTCATCGATGAAGTGATGGATAAGCGTCCGTCACCGGTCGAGGATGCCTAAAATGCGGCCCTCCCGATCTCAAATTGTTGAGGTTGGGGCGGCAGGAGAAGCTATATTCAGCATTGCCCGTTAAATTCTTGACTGTAACATGACGGATGCCCCGCCCGAAGCGAGGCCCTAGGATTAGATTGATGACGAAACTCAGTGGCAGCGATTCGAAGAGCACTCTTTATTGCTCCTTCTGCGGCAAATCGCAGCATGAAGTGCGCAAGCTGATTGCGGGCCCCACAGTGTTCATCTGCGATGAATGCGTCGATCTCTGCAACGATATCATCCGCGAGGAAACCAAGTCGGCGCTGGTCGCAAAAAAAGACGGCGGCGTACCGACACCGCAAGAAATATGTGATGTGCTTGACGATTATGTCATCGGCCAGAAAAAGGCCAAGCGCGTTCTCTCGGTCGCGGTGCACAACCACTACAAACGGTTGAACCACGGTCAAAAGGGCGCGGACGTCGAACTGGCTAAATCGAACATCCTCTTGGTCGGACCCACTGGCTGCGGCAAGACTTTACTAGCCCAGACACTCGCCCGCATCCTGGATGTGCCGTTTACTATGGCCGACGCGACGACTCTGACTGAAGCAGGGTACGTAGGCGAAGACGTCGAGAATATTATTCTCAAACTGCTTCAGGCGTCCGACTACAATGTCGAACGCGCTCAGCGCGGCATTGTTTATATTGACGAGATCGATAAGATTTCTCGCAAGGCTGAGAACCCCTCGATCACGCGCGACGTATCGGGCGAGGGTGTGCAGCAGGCGCTACTCAAGATGATGGAAGGCACTGTCGCCAGCGTTCCGCCGCAAGGCGGCCGCAAACATCCGCAGCAGGAGTTCCTGCAGGTCGACACGACCAATATTCTGTTCATATGCGGCGGCGCGTTCTCGGGCCTCGAGAAAATTATCGGCGATCGTTTGCAAGGCAAGAGCATTGGCTTCGGCGCGCACGTCGCGGCGCCGGACGAGCGGCGGACAGGCGAAATCCTCCAGAAGTGCGAACCTGAGGATCTGCTGAAGTTTGGACTCATACCTGAATTTGTCGGGCGGCTGCCAGTCATTGCAACGCTTGAGGACCTCGACACCGACGCGCTCGTCAAGATCCTGACTGAGCCGAAAAACGCATTGGTCAAGCAGTATCACAAGCTGTTCGAGATGGAAGATGTCGAGCTTGGGTTCACGGACGATGCGCTGGTAACGATTGCAAAAAAGGCGGTGGAACGTCGCACCGGGGCACGCGGGCTCCGATCAATTCTTGAAGGGATTTTGCTCGATACGATGTTCGACCTTCCCAGCATGGACGGCGTAGACGAAGTCATGATCGACAAGGATGTCGTCATGGGCACCAAGGAACCCGTGCGGGTTTATTCTAAGAAAAAGGAATCGGCAGGCGAGGCTGCCTAAAGTTTGGCGAGACTGCGGGCTGGACACGGCCGCGTTGTCCGACGTCCGCTGCGCTTTGGTTCTGTCACGCTGGACCTCGGAACGGAGCGACCAATAACGTAACCGATCCGGCCGCCGTGGCGTTGTGGCCTGCGAGCAATGGACGGCGGGTCCGGCAGTGGAAACCGCTGTTGTCTCACCCAGTCGCTTGCGCCAGCTGGTGATAGTCATCTAAACGGCGGCTCGTTAAACGCCCGCAGCTTGCGTGAGTGGAGTTTAGCCCCTTCGCGCCTGAGTTCATGGCACGCTTCGATCCCGATGCGCATGTGCTCGTTGATTGCGCGCTCGTAGAAGCGGTTCGCTTGGCCGGGAAGTTTGAGCTCGCCGTGCAGCGGCATGTCCGAGACGCAAAGGAGCGTGCCATAGGGGACGCGAAACCGATAGCCTTGCGCAGCAATTGTTGCCGACTCCATGTCGATCCCGACCGCGCGCGATTGCGAGAAACGTAGCGCCGACTTCGAGAACATCAGCTCCCAGTTACGGTCGTCGGTCGTGACGATCGTGCCAGTGCGCAAGCGGCGTTTGAGAACGTCGCCTGTCTCTCCCGACACCGTTTCCGCTGCGCGTGCCAGCGCTTGTTGGACCTCGGCGATTGCAGGTACGGGAATTTCGGGGGGCAAGACGTCGTCGAGCACATGATCGTCGCGAAGGTACGCGTGAGCCAGGACATAGTCGCCGATGCGCTGCGACGGGCGCAGGCCACCGCAGTGGCCGATCATCAGCCATGCTTCTGGTCGTACCACCGCAAGGTGGTCTGTAATCGTCTTGGCGTTGCTTGGCCCCACACCGATGTTAACCAGCGTAAGGCCGCTCCGGTCTGGCGCACATAAATGCCACGCTGGCATCTGATGCCGTCGCCATGCGTCGCCCGCAATAACGCTCTCGGCGTCGTCGGTATCGCGCGTGACCTTGATGCCTCCCGCACCGGATAGATGCGTATAGGGTGAGTCGCCGCCCAATTGGCTCAGGGCCCATCGGGCGAATTCGTCCACGTAACGGTGATAATTGGTGAACAGCACGTAGCGCTGCACATCCTCAACTGGCGTGCCCGTGTAGTGCCGCAGCCGTGCCAATGAAAAATCAGTGCGCAGAGCGTCAAATAGCGCAAGCGGGCGGGGGCTATCTGGTGCAATTTCGAACACGCCGTCAGCGATCTCGTCGCCTATATGGGCCAGCTCGGTCGTCGGAAACCATCGCGCAAGATCATTGGGACTGATGTCACCCAACTCCATCTCAGCATCGAGGACATACGGAAAGGGAATCTCCTGTCTCGACGGTCCGACCTCGACAGCAACGTCGTAATCCATCATCAAGAGGTCGAGTTGCTCGGTTAGATAGTCGGCAAACAGGGCAGGGCGCGTCACACTTATCGCGTAGTGGCCAGGCTGCGTCAGCCGCCCGAACGAGCGCATCGGGACCTGCTGCGTTTCGTTCTCGCCGGCATACCACACGCGGATTTCTGGGTAGGCAAAGCTGCCATCACTGCGCGAAGAGGGATCGGGGCGGGTCCCGTGAGCCACGTACGCGAGGATTGCGATCCGCAAGCGCGCCGTTGCAGCGGTAAAAAGGGCATCGAGCTGTCCGACAATTTGACGCCCGGATTGTGGTCTATTTTTCTGTTCTGCCATGACCATGCGTTAAACGCACAGGGTGTCAGTCGCAAGACAACGCAGGGATCTCGGGGTCTTATCGGTGCCCTTTAAACGGGTAGGGACGCAAGACTGGAGCGGCGTCACGCACAGCCCGTCAAGGTTGCTCATCGTGGGCGCCGACGGTCTCCCTGACGTGCTGGTCGAGGCACGTCAGGGAAACCCACAAATAGCCGCGCGGCCTACATATGCTCGAGCATGTACTCTGCACTCGACACCCGAAATTCGCCACCCGCTTCAACGTAAAGCGCCTCTACGGTGCCGTCGTTGACGACCATCGAAAAGCGCTGACCGCGCGTACCCATGCCGAACTTGGTGCCGTCCATCGTCAGTCCCAATGCGGCGACAAATTCGGCGTTACCGTCCGCGAGCATCGTCACTGCGTCTGCGCCGCCGGCTTTGCCCCACGCGCCCATGACGAACGCATCGTTGACGGCAGTACAGGCAATCTCGTCGATTCCCTTGGCTTTCAGATCACCGGCGTGCTCGATGAAGCCCGGCAGATGCTTGGCTGAACACGTGGGCGTGAAGGCGCCGGGTACCGAGAAAAGCGCGACCTTGCGACCAGCGAAAAAATCCGCTGTGGATACACCTTCGGGGCCATTGGGTGTAACCTTACTGAGCATAGCGGCGGGAATTTTGTCTCCGACGGCGATCGTCATGTCTTGGGTTCCTCATTATTTGAAAACGGATTTCGCATTGCCGGCGGCCAGCCGGAATGCAAGATCATTAACCGTAACAATCAAGGAATCAAAAAGGTCCGCGTGCGACCATCCAAGATGCCGAATAAGGGGCAGTTGGGGGTTTCTCAAATGAAAAGAGCGATGGTGATCGCCGGTGCGGTGCTGTCTTTGGCATCGACGCCGGTTAATGCGGCATGCTGGACGCAAAACGAAATCGCCGCGGCCAAGGTCCGCGATCTCGATACGATGTTGATGGTGTCTGGCCTGCGATGCCGCTTCAAGAGCGCCGCCCTGCTCGACACCTATAATGCGATGGTCGTGCATCATCATGGACCGTTGAGCGAGGCAAACGCCCGGTTGAAAGAACATTTCACCAACGTCATCGGCGGCGCCAGCGCGCTGGACAGATATATCACGCGCGTCGCCAACCGCTATGGCGCCGACGCTGAGTCGCTGACGTGCGAGTCGCTCCTGTCCATCGCCGCCGCGGCAATGGCCGAAGAGCCAACTCTCGACGCCCTGGTCGCATTCGCCGAACGTGCTGCCGTCGCGCCAGTACTACCCGAAGGCGCCTGTGCGCTCCCGGTTCAGATGGCGGCGCTCAAATAATCCACATATAAAGATGTCTTTATATTCAATTTGACGCGCGCGAGACGCGCAGCTAGGTGGCACGGCAACGTATACAAACCGGAGTTTACCGCCGTGGCCACTGCTGCTGTCCTCGACCAGAATGACTATGCGATTGCCGATATCACTCTTGCTGGTTTCGGCCGGCGGGAAATCCAGATTGCCGAAACCGAGATGCCGGGCCTCATGGCGCTGCGCAGCGAGTTCGGGGCGTCGAAGCCGCTCAAGGGCGCACGTATCGTCGGTTCGCTCCATATGACGATCCAGACTGCGGTATTGATTGAGACGCTGACCGCACTGGGCGCCGACGTTCGTTGGGCGACCTGCAATATCTTCTCGACCCAAGACCATGCTGCCGCCGCCATCGCTGCTGCGGGGATACCCGTATTTGCCGTCAAAGGTGAGAGCCTGGCGGAATATTGGGACTATGTCGGCCGCATCTTCGACTGGGGCGACGTCACATCGAACATCATTCTTGACGACGGCGGCGACGCGACAATGTTCGCATTGTGGGGTGCCAAGCTCGAAGCCGGCGCTACGCTGAGCGAGCCGGAGAACGAGGAAGAAGTCGAGTTCCAGCGCGCGCTCAAGGCATTTGTGAAGGCACGTCCGGGCTATCTTACGCAAACAGTCAGGGCACTAAAGGGCGTTTCGGAGGAAACCACGACGGGTGTCCACCGGCTCTACGAAATTGCCAAGAAGGGCGAGTTGCCCTTTCCGGCGATCAACGTCAACGACAGCGTCACCAAGTCGAAATTCGATAATCTTTACGGATGTAAGGAATCTTTGGTCGACGCCATTCGTCGTGCGACGGACGTAATGCTCGCAGGCAAGGTCGCCTGCGTCGCCGGCTTCGGCGACGTCGGTAAGGGGTCCGCCCAGTCGCTCCGCAATGGTGGCGCCCGCGTGATGGTTACCGAAATCGACCCGATTTGCGCGCTTCAGGCGGCCATGGAGGGCTTCGAAGTCGTGACGATGGAAGAAGCGGTCACCCGTGCTGACATTTTCTGTACCGCCACCGGTAACGCCGACGTCATCACTGCCGATCACATGAAAGCGATGAAGCCCAACGCCATCGTCTGTAACATAGGCCACTTCGACTCCGAGATCCAGATCGCCGCGCTCGGGAACTACAAGTGGACCGAAGTAAAGCCAGGCACCGATTTGGTCGAATTCCCCGACGGCAAGCAGATCATCGTTCTTGCCAAGGGTCGTCTCGTTAACCTGGGCTGTGCGACTGGCCACCCAAGCTTCGTCATGTCGGCAAGCTTTACCAACCAGGTTCTGGCGCAGATCGAACTTTGGACCAAGAGCGAGCAGTATCAAAACCAAGTCTATGTCCTGCCCAAGCACCTCGACGAAAAGGTTGCGATGCTCCATCTCGAAAAGCTCGGCGTGAAATTGACGAAGCTCAGCGAGAAGCAAGCAGGCTATATCGGCGTCAGCACCAGCGGACCTTTTAAGCCGGACCATTATCGTTATTAATTGGCCGAGCCCCTCTTCCGAAGAAGGTACAGGCACTTGCGATCCTTTTAGGAGCCAAATCCCTGGAATTATTTATAAACTAAGACCCCACCCGCGCTCGACTGGCCGATATGTTTCGCGCA
>JAYVVA010000126.1:0-30129 GCA_043787435.1 Sphingomonadales bacterium
AAGCACGGCGTTGGCCGTGTCGTGGAACTGCAGAAATCGGAAATCGCCGGCATGGCTCTCGAGCTTTATGTTCTGCGGTTTGAAAAGGAGCGCATGACGCTGCGCGTTCCCACCAACAAGGCCGAAAGCGTCGGCATGCGCAAATTGTCGTCGGACAAGACGATGCGTGAAGCGCTCGCGACTCTCAAAGGCAAGCCCAAGGTCAAGCGGACCATGTGGTCACGTCGCGCCCAGGAGTATGAGGCCAAGATCAACTCGGGCGACCTGGTATCGATTGCCGAAGTGGTCCGCGACCTTTTTCGTGCCGACGACCAGCCCGAACAAAGCTATTCTGAGCGCCAGATTTTTGAAGCGGCCGCGAGCCGTCTTGCGCGCGAACTCGCGGCGATGGAGCAGCTCGACGAGCCCAAGGCTCTCGAAAAGCTGCTTGAAATCCTGCGCGCGTCGGCTGCGATCTATAACAAGGCGGCCTGACCCCACTTGCATCTGAACCCCGCCAGCTGTATTGGAGTAATAATACAGTTGGCGGAGGCTCAATGATGCGAACCCTCTTGGCGCTTGGTTGCGTTGCGGTACTTACGGCTTGCTCTCCTGCTGCAAGCGCAGCGGATGACGCGACGCGTAGTTTTGCAGTATCCGGTTTCGATACCGTGCGACTGGCCGGATCGGACACAATACGCGTCCTCCACGGAGCCTCGGCTAGCGTCATCGCCCGCGGTCCTGCCGAAAATCTCGACCACCTCGATATCAGAACACAAGGCAACACATTGGTCGTATCGCGCAAGCCCACGGGCGTGTTCGGGTGGTCGCGGCGTTCCGCAACGGTGACTGTCACCATGCCCATGATCCGCGCCGTCGAGCTGGCCGGATCTGGCAATCTGTCGGTTGATCGCGTCGATGCTGCTCAGTTCGACGCCATCTTGACGGGCTCGGGCGATTTGTCGCTCATGGGGGTCAATGCAAATTCGCTCAAACTGCGTCTCACAGGGTCCGGTAATGCGATCGCTGCCGGACGGACGCGCGCCGCGGACTTGTCGGTGACAGGCTCGGGCAAGTTGACGGCCGACAAGCTGATCGCTGAAACGGTCAGTCTTTCGGTCATTGGCTCGGGCAGCGCCAACGCTCGGGCAACGACGTCGGCAACGCTTTCGACGGCTGGCTCGGGCGATGCGACAGTCTATGGCACCCGCAATTGCAGCATTTCGAAATCCGGGTCGGGCGACGCCCGTTGCACCGGGTGACTTGCCGGCGATGGCCGTGACGGCCATGCTGTCGCGATGAAATTACTTTTCCTCGCAGCCTTGACGGCAGCGACGCCTGCATTTGCTGCCGAACGAACACTTTCTGTAACTGACTTCGAGCGATTGCGCGTCGACGGGGGGTTCATCGTTGACGTTCGTGCCGGGGCAGCGACGACTGCAAAAATCATCGGTACGCAGGAGGAGCTCGATATCACAAGTGTCGACGTCAAGGGGCGGCAGCTCAACATTCGACGCAACCGATCGGGCTGGGGCGGATATCCTGGACAAGAGGCGCCTGCGGCAATGATACGGCTCACCGTGCCATTGCTTTCCAACATCCTCGTCATAGGCCCAGCAAAGGTTTCAGTAGACCGGTTGCGGGGACAACGCGTCGCTGCCTCACTTGAGGGGTCGGGCACGCTGTCCATCGCTAGCATCACGGCAGATCGCGTCGATCTATCAACATTGGGGTCTGGCACACTCAAGATTGCAGGGGTCGTTGGTACGCTCACTGCCATGGCGCGTGGGGGCGGAACGTTTGACGGGACGGAGCTGATCGCTGCCGATGCCAAATTGACCAGTGAGAGCGCCGGCGACGTCACGATTGCAGTGAAGCGCGCAATTACTGTGACAATGACCGGTTCCGGCACTGTGACTGTGCTTGGCAAGCCGGCATGTACTGTGAGAAATACGGGCAGTGGGACAGTCAGTTGCGGGTCAGATCAGTCCAAGCGCTGACAATTCTCCCACAAGCTCGGGCGGTAGTTCGCCCGCGCCATTACCCGACCCCAGGTCTGGGGGCGCGTCGGTTCCTTCGAGATAGCGCCATCCTTGATGGCCGCGTCGCGGGATCGGGTGGACGCGTACTATGGCCGTGCTGACGACAATATTCGTCTTGCCCGCTGCCGCGTCCTCAAATCCCAGGATTTGCGTACGCGTGACCAGCTGGTGCTTGAGGATCCAGAATAACGACCCTCCGATCAGTTCGTCGGCGCGCTTGGGTCGGTAACGCGTCGTCAGTCGGGCCTGCGCTCCCCGGTCCGCCCACCAGCCAAGTACTTCGCTGATCGACGTCGCGCCGAAGGCGACCTTGGTCAGATGGAGCATTTAGCCCGCCAACCCGACGAGCGCTGCAAGGCCCGAAAAGCCGAAGAAACCCATAACATTGATCATGATCGTGACGAATACCGCTGACGACACGGCGTGATCAATCACAAATTTCTCGAGCGCAAGTGGAACGAGGCCCCCCTCACAGCCCGGCAACGAGATTGTTGATGACCATTGCCGAACCGATCACGATGCCGAGCATGGCGTTTCCAAAGACGACGCCGACGGACAAGTTGATCCTGATCCCGAGCGCCGAGCCGTTGGCGAGCGCGATCCCGAATTCACGCAGTACTATCCGGCGGGTATCCGAACTGGTCAGCTGATTTGTCGCAAGTGCCCGCACGACGACGGCCAGCGTCTGCGTCCCCGCGTTGCCACCCATCCCCGATACGATTGGCATCAGAACTGCAACCGGCGCGAATTTAGCGATCTCTCTCTGGAAGAGCTCGACCACCGAGGCCGCGAAGACCCCCGTGCCGAAGTTAACGACAAGCAAGATCGGACGCGTTGAACCGCTGGCAGAATGGGTTCGTTGATTTTTCCGTCGCGTGCGCCCGACAGGCGCAAGATATCGTCCCCCGCCTCCTGCTGAATGACATGCGCGATATCCTGACCGTGATCATGCCAGCCAGTTAGCCAGCCAGCCACCCGTCGCGGTCGACTACAGCGGCGCAAATCAATGCGTATTTCTGGAAGCGGAGCGCAACTTCTTCTCGATCCATGTCGGCCGGGATGAGCGTCTGCTCGTACTTCATCACGTCAGCCAGGGCGATTTCGCGCGGCGTGCGCAGAATCCATCGAAACCGACACAAACCAATGGGTTTGTGTCCGGGGTCAACGACAAAGATTTCCCAAAAATCCGTGGTCAGCTCGGCATCGTCGCGCAAATAGTCGATCGTCTGTCCGACCGGCCAATGTTGGGGCACCGCAATCAATTCGCGCTGCATCAACCGGCCGGCGGATCCCCCGGCATAAGGCCGTGCCGTCTCGATTGCAGCGCGATCGTCGGGGTCCAGCGCGCGCAAGACAGCCGCCTGACCGGCGTCGTCTATACCTTCGCTGATCGCAACGGCATCGCCGGTGTCAAGCTCGGAAGCGATCTCGGCAACCTAGGCGCCGTCAAACGAGTCAATCATACCCTCGCGGACGTGATCGTTCATTTCGGCCTTGACGTCCCCATCGAGCATGTTGCCGAGCGCTGCTGCCATTGCCCCGCGTCGGTCCTGCGGCGCGAGCTCGAACAAAACGGCAATATCTGCCGGGCGCAGTGGCAAAACGAGATTGCGGGCCCCTTCGTCGTCGCCTGCGTCAACGCAGGCGATCACCGTACGGACGAAGTCGGGTCGCAGTCAGTCGTCCTCATCGATCGAGGTCGCGGGGCGCCCGCCGTCGCGCGACCCTTCCCGCGATTCGGCGGGCAGGTCGGCCTGGCTCATCGCTTGTACTTCCGCCCGCTGGTGAATGTCGAAGACTGCGCGTCCCGGCTTTTTATGCCACGGTCAGGTCAGTGGGAATCGATCACCGGCGCGGGCTCGTTCATCCTGCTCCGGCGCATGAACAGAATGAGCGGAATGACCGCCAGTGCTGCCCACATCATCGCCCAGTAAACGTCCAGATACGCAATCATCAACGCCTGCCGATTTACCTCGGCGTCGATCACTCTCATGACGGCCTCGCCCTGAAAACCGAGTTGTTCAAGATAACCGCCATTGAGAAACGGCGCACTAGTATTGGAGACATGCTTGCCCAGATCGGAATGACTGACCTGCACGTTGGTCGCGATCAGCGAGGTCGTTATCGAAATTGCGACAGATCCGCCGATCGATCGCATCAGATTGTACAAAGATGCTGCCTCTGTGCGCAGTTTCGACGACAGCGTCGTCAGGGCAAGCAAGTTCATGGGGAGCACCGTCAGGCCAAGACCGAGGCCCTGCACCCAACCGCTCCAGACGATAGGTCCCGAATCCATTTCGAGATCGAATCCCGTCATCATGCCGAGTGAAACGGCGACCAGCGATACCCCGACAAGGATCGTTGCGCGCGGGTCGACTCTGCCTGCGAGCCGTCCGGCAATCAGCATCCCGATCATCGTGCCGGCACCGCGCGGGGCCGTCAGCAGACCAGCATTGAGCACAGGATAGCCAAATAGCCTCTGCAACATCGGCGCGATCAGCGCGGCGCCGGCAACGAGAATCCCACCGATCACAGCGATCGCTGCAATTGCGGTCAGAAAATTACGGTCGGAGAACAGGACTTTGGGCAGCAAGGTGTCGTGCGACTTTGCCGTGTGGACGGCAAACATCCATATCCCGGCGACAGCAATTCCGAGCTCGATCCAGATCTCGGGGGCATCGAACCAGTCGAGCTGCGACCCGCGATCGAGCATGATCTGCAGCGAGCAAAGCCCGATGGCCAGCAAACCAAATCCGGTCCAGTCGAACCGCCGCTGAGTCGGCTGACCATTGTCCAACAACATCCAGGCTCCGATGACCGCAGGGATGCCGATGGGGACATTGATGAAAAACACCCATCGCCAATTAAAATTGTCGGTCAGCCAGCCGCCGAGGACGGGTCCCATGATCGGCCCCACCATGATCACCATGCCCCAGATTGTCATTGCCTGGGCATGGTTTTCGGGAGGATTGATGTCGTACATGATTGCCTGGCTCATCGGCATAAGAAACGCGCCGAACAGGCCTTGAGCGAAACGAAACGCAATCATGGCCGGGAGCGAGGCGGCGACGCCGCACAACGCCGACGATATGGTGAAGCCAATGATAGCCACGGTGAACAGATTGCGCCGCCCAACCTTGTCCGACAGGAACCCCGTCGTCGGCATTGCGATGGCGGTCGCAAGAATATAGCTGGTTAGCACCCAGGCGATGCTTTCGGGATTTGCGCCGAGTGCTGCCTGCATGTTGGGCAGCGCGACATTGGCGATGGTTGTGTCGACCACGACAATCATCGTTGCGGCCATGACCACCAGCGTGATCAGGCGACGTCGGACAGGCGGAATCGTCATCAATGTTCTCGCTAGGGGAGTTGGGAACGCCGGACCAGCGCCTTATATCACCTTCATGCCCTATCGACTTTCCGTACTCGACCAGTCTCCGATTGCCGAGGGAGCCACTGCTGCCGACGCGCTCGCCAACACGCTTGATCTGGCACGCCATGCCGATGCGCTCGGCTACGACCGTTACTGGCTCGCCGAACATCACGCCTCGCCGGGGTTGGCAGGCGCTGCACCCGAAGCGTTGATCGGGCCAGTGGCGTTGGCAACCTCGCGAATTCGAGTGGGGTCGGGCGGGATCATGCTACCGCATTATTCGCCGTTCAAAGTAGCGGAGACTTTTGCGCTGCTTGCCGCGCTTGCGCCAAACCGCATTGATCTGGGGCTCGGTCGCGCGCCGGGCAGTGACCAGCGCACTGCTTTTGCACTCCAGCGTGATCGGACACGGCGCACGCCGGTCGACGATTTTCCAAACAATCTGGCGGAAACGATTGCCTATCTGGATGGCACCATGCCTGCCGATCACCCTTTTGCGCCGTTGCAGGACACTCTGCCGACCGGCGGGGGCGTGACTGACATCTGGTTGCTGGGCAGCTCGCACGATTCGGCTGTCTGGGCAGCCGAAGCCGGGCTGCCTTATTGTATTGCGGACTTCATAAACTCTGAGGGCGCGCCGCTCGGTGAACTTTACCGCGCACGATTCCGGCCGGGCAGGATCAAAGCACCTTATCTCATGGTCGCCACCTGGACGATCGCTGGGCTGACGAGGGGCGAGGCCGAAATGCTGGCGTTACCGGCTTCAATGATGTTTGCGCATCTGATTCGAGGCGAGCTTATTGCCGTGCCATCGGTCGAACGCGCCAAGGCGTGGGCCGCGGTTCACGGCGACTCACCCCGTCGGCGCCGCACAACGCTCGGCACGCCGGCAGAGGTGCATGCACAGCTCGATGAACTCGCCGCGCTTTACGGGGCCGACGAGCTGATGCTGGTCAACATCATGCCCGATCATGCGGCGCGCGTGCGCAGCTATGCGTTGATTGCCGCCGAATATGGGCTGGCAGCTTTGGCAAAGGCTGCCTAAGGGCGGCGCAGATTTTCCCGAAAGGACCATGATGGCTGATACTTTAAACCTGACACTCGATACCGGCGAGGTAACGATCAAGCTCCGCCCCGACCTCGCCCCAGGCCATGTTGCGCGCATTACGGAGCTTGCGAACGAGGGATTCTACGACGGCGTGGTATTCCACCGGGTCATCCCTGGTTTCATGGCGCAAGGTGGCGACCCGACGGGCACTGGCATGAGCGGTTCCAAACTGCCCGATCTAAAGTCGGAGTTCAGCCAGGAGTCCCATGTCCGCGGTATGTGCTCGATGGCGCGCACCAATCAGCCGCACACGGCTAATAGCCAGTTCTTCATCTGCCTCGACGACGCAACGTTTCTCGACGGTCAGTATACTGTCTGGGGGGAAGTCACATCGGGCATGGAGGCCGTCGATGCCTTGCCCAAGGGCGAGCCGCCGCGCGTGCCGGGGAAAATCGTGAAAGCGACAGTCGCCTGAGTGAGTGATCAACGGCGCGGCAACGTCGCGTCGTTGGTCTCTGCCTAGCCAAGAGGTTCCGCGGCGAAGGCGCGAAAGGTGCCCTATTTTGGCGCCGCCGGGTGGACCTGACGGACCTAAGCCGTAGCCGTCATCGCATCGACCAACCAGTCATGAAACAGCTTGACCGGTCGCGTTGTGAGGGCGCGCGGGCGGCAAACAAACCAGTAGCTATACGGGCTCTCGACCTCAACATCGAACACGCGGGTCAGCCTGTTGTCCTGCGCGCCTGTCAAATGGCTGCCGTGCATGAATGCGACGCCCAGCCCCTGCGCCGCGGCATCGAGCATCAATTGCCCCGAGTCGAACAAATCAGTCGCCGCCGGTTCAATCGTGGGCATCCCGACGGCTTTACGCCATTCTGCAAAGGTATCGGGCATGTCGCGGTGCAAAAATACCGTGAGGTCGGTCAATTGCGACGGCTTGGTAAGTGGCTGCCCGGCAACCGTTAGATTGGTCGCCGCGATGGCGAACACCTCATTGCGATCGAGCCGGCGGGCGTAGAGCGCCGGATCGATGTCGCGCGCGAGCACGATAGCCGCATCTATGCCGTCGCCCAGACGCGCTGTTGCATGGCCGCCTGTATCGATATCGAGGTGCAACGCCGGGTGCGCGACGCGCAAGTCAGGCAAACTCGGCATCAGCCGTTGCGAGGCAAAAAGCGGCAGTACGCCGAGTCGCAGCCGCATGATCCCACCATGTCCGGCAATGGTTTCGATGGCATCGGACAACTGGTCGATCGCGGGCGCCACCAGTGCCAACAGCCTGTCGCCATCGCCGTTCATCACCAGGGCGTGGTGCCGTCGTTCGAACAGCGGCTTTCCGATGAAGCGTTCGAGCGACTGCAAGCGGCGGCTTAACGCGGGCGACGACAGCGATAGTTCTTCAGCGGCGGCTTTCACCGATCCGCTGCGGGCGACCGCAACGAACGCTTCAACTCCCGACAGTGATGGCAGACGACGCATCGTCTCTGATCCCGTTCTTTTGGGCAGCGACGATTATGCCGCGCTGCATCATGCGACATTGAGCATCAGCTGGCGTTTCGATGCAAGATGCAATTGGCGCAACCTCGATTATTCTTTTCGCACTTGCGAAGAGTTATGCTGCACTGCACATAGAGCAGGCCTTTCAGGCATCCTCTCCTAAAACTTTCAAGGGCCAGTTGGAAACGACTGGCCCCTTTTTTTAGGCTTTGTCTATTCGTCGTTCTTTTCGATGCGCAGGACGGCGTAAACAAGCAGGGCGAACGCGAGTCCTGCTGCAAATAGATAGGGCAGGGGTCGCCAGACTTCGTACAGACCGATGCCAATTGATGGTCCCAGGACGAACGAGGCGCCATTTATCGAGGTAACGCGCCCTGCAACGGCCCCTTGTAGTTCGGGGCCGACGGCCAGCGACGATCCTGCGGTATAGCCCGGACGAGCAAAGCCGAACCCGGCAGACGTGAGCGCGAAAGCAACAGCCAGCCCGTAAAGGGTGTTCGACGCGCTGATCATCAAGCACCCCGCGCCGCCGAGCGCCAATCCGGTAATGACGAGCGCCCGGGGCTTCATGTTCAACAGGGGGATTAGGCCCCACTGGACGAGCAGCGCAGCAAAAGCGCCCGTCATCAGGACAAGGCCGACCGACTGCTGTCCCAGCGTCGGATCGACACCGAGCCTGTCTAGCACCAGAAATCCCATCGCTTGGCCTGCCATGGCCTGCGCATGGCCCATCACGAGGCCGACAAGCATCCACGGGAAGATCCGCGGATCGGTGATCTTTAGCGCGGCTGTTGACGGTTCGGAAACTGCGGCTGTGACACTGGCGCCGGTCAAATTCCCGCCGATCGACGGATAGCTTGTCGCAGCGCCACGTGTCACGATGCCGGGCATGTCGTTGGGCAGCCGCGCCCAAACGGCTGCCAATACGACAAAGCCCGTGAACGCAAAGAAATAGGCGGGCCCCGCGAGGCCGACACCGGGTAGCACAAAAAAGGGAGCCAGAGCTGGTCCCAG
Organism: Sphingomonadales bacterium; assembly: GCA_043787435.1. GTDB lineage: Bacteria > Pseudomonadota > Alphaproteobacteria > Sphingomonadales > Sphingomonadaceae > Sphingomonas_O. The sequence goes on from JAYVVA010000126.1 coordinate 8,954, forward strand.
GATTGTCCCCAACCCAAAAGCCGAAGCCAGAAGTGTCAGCGCCTTGGTCCTGTCTTCGCGCGTTGTTCGCGACGCGAGGATTGCTTGCGCAGCCGGGGGCGCTGCCGCGCCGAACAAGCCATAGATGACCCGCGCACAGACGAAAGCAGCAATTGTCGCGATCGGACTGATCAAGCCGTGGATACCGGCGGTCAGAAACACAGCGCAAAGCAGTACAGAAACCGAAAAGCCTGCCAGTCCTAGCAGGACCATCCGTCGCCGGCCGGTATGGTCGGATTTTCGTGCCCAGATCGGCGCGGCGATGACCCAGACCAGCGCTGATACCGAAAAGGCGACGGCGATGATGTTGTCGTGAATCTTCAGCGACCGCCCGATTGCGGGCATCACTGACTGCAAAGCGGTATTTCCTGCGCCGATCACCAGCATGACCATAAACAACAATGTGAAATCGCGTTCGATTCTGGGCCTGGTCAATTTGGGCCTGATGATCTTTAGCGAAGCAAGACGTGACATATCCGGACCGTTAAACTCGTAACCACACGCTAGTCGATACCCATGCGGAGCCGGCGCGTCATGCTCGGGTCGAGGACCGCGACCAGGAAGTAACAAATGGCGTTACGGATGCGGTCGGGGACCGTGCCGATGCCGCTGAACTCGACGATATGGCGCTCGCGTGCATGAGCGAACTCGCCATCGATATAAACGCGCATCGCGTCAGAAAAGGCGACACTTTTGATACGAAGCATGATCTCCAGATTGAGGAACAGGCTGCGCGGGTCGAAATTGGCGCTTCCGATGTAGACGATATCGTCAATCACGTAGAGCTTGGTATGCAGGCGACAGGGCGTGTACTCGAATATTCGGGTGCCCTTGCGCAGCAAACCGGGGAATGTGAACCGAGCGGCTGCGATCGTTGCCGCATTATCAGTTTTTCCGGCCGTCAGGACGCGGGCACGCCCGCGTTGCGCCACCCGGTCGATCAACCGTGTAAACCGCGGCGTCGGCGCAAAATAGGCCGCTACGAGCGAAGCATCGGTCGCACGCCGCAAATCGTCGCGGATCGTCCGCAACCACGGGGAAAGGCGACGAAGCGGTCCTCCATGCAGCCAGCGCACGTTTCCCACTGGGTTGCTCCATTGACCCAACGCGTGGCGCAGGTCGCGCATCTTGGCTTTTGGGATGTGGGTCCACGCGAACAGCGTATCGAAATAGCCAGTCAAACGTGCCGCCGCCGGCCCGTCGATGCTCAACCCTAGGTCGCGCCACGCTGTGTCCCCACCGCCGGCGTCAAAATCGGCAAAATAGGCATTGGCAATATTGAAACCGCCGACGAGCGCCCGTTTTTCATCGGCGAGCGCCATCTTCTGGTGGTTTCGTAAAAGGTAGCGCCGCCCCCAGCGCGGGATGAACACGCATACCTCAATCCCCGCTTGTTTGAGCGGCTTGAGGAAATCGTCATCTCCGGTCGTATCGCTGCCGAAGCCGTCGATCACAAGTTTGACCGTCACACCCCGATTCGCCGCATCAATCATGGCCGCGCGGACACGGTGCCCGGCGGCGTCGCGGGCAAAGATATAATAAAGAAGTCGCAAAGATGTCTGCGCACCCTCGATCAGCGCAATCAAGCCACTCAATCGATCGTGGCCGCGCGTCAGCACAGTCAGCACATTGCCGTCGACGGTGTGGCGATCAGTCACCCGTCGCGCTGTCGACCTTGGCGTGCGGCTTGACAAGGTTGTGTTTCACGTTGCCTTTTGTCACCGTCGCTGCTAGCAACCTGCGCTTTCCTGCATCACCGATACCAAGGATTTCAGCCGATGGCGCGCGTCACAGTCGAAGATTGCGTCGACAAGATTCCTAACCGTTTCGATCTGGTTCTGCTCGCAGCACAACGCGCGCGACAGATTTCAGGGGGGGGCGAGCTCACGATCGATCGCGACCGTGACAAGAATCCGGTCGTGGCATTGCGCGAAATCGCCGAGGAAACTGTCATTCCTGTCGAATTGATGGAAGCTCTGATTGGCAACTTGCAAAAGGTCCAGGTCGACGACGACGATGCCGTCGACGAAATGGGCTCGCTCAGCCAGTCGGCTGAAGCGCTGCGTTTGACAGCTGCCGCGCCGCCACGGAACCAGAACCTCGGCGCCGATTACGACGGCTGAACGGATTGCGTAACGGTGTTACGCAACGTCAAGCCTGAACGTGACACGGCGCCATCAGCCACTGACTAGGACTGAGGCCATCGCTGTGGCTTTCGGCTTGGCGCGATCCTGATCCGTACATTGCGGACAAGGTCGCTGAGGGAAAGCCGCCGGGGCCGCTGCGGCGAATCAGACGCGCTATGCGACCGCCTTTAGCCTTACCGCTTCCAGGGGCGTGATGTCTTCGGCATGCGCCCAACACAGATCATGCAATTCGAGTTCGCGTCCGTCGTGCGACAGGATCGCAATTTTCCGGATTGGCTGATTGTCGCGCATATCGACCAGCACGGGCGTCGAGGGAATGCCCGATTCCCATTTTTCGCCCCACTGCCGAAGCGCCAGCATCGCCGGCAGCAATTCAGCCCCCTTTTGCGTCAGCCGATATTCGACCTTGCGTCGGTCCTCGGCCATCGCTTCGCGCGACAGAATACCGTGATCGACCAATCGTCCGAGCCGGTTTGCAAGGATGTTCCGGGCAATGCCAAGCGTCGACTGAAATTCTTCGAAATGGTGCAGCCCGTTGTAAGCGGCGCGCAAAATCAGGAACGACCATCGTTCGCCCATTGCTTCAAGGGCAGCAGGCAGAGCGCAATCGGCGAGCTCGCGGAGGTTCTCTTTTAAATGTCCCATCCTGTGTCGAAACCTATCCTAATTTCACTGCCATACAACACCCAAAAAAATATTGCAGCGCCGCATAAGTTTCTTCTTGCAACTGTCTTGTTAGTAAAGTAGGTAGTGTTTCGCAACTGGAAATGAAAGGACCTCCCCATGTCTCGTTCCACTACTGTTATCTCACTCGGAGTTGCTGTCTTCGCGCTTGGCCTCTCGGTTCCGGCATCGGCACAGACCCCGACCTATCATGTCGTTCCTGTCGCGAAGATTGCGGCTTCAAACAGCGTGATCGTCGGCGAAACCTTGTGGAATTGCGGCGCTGCGGGATGCACGACCGGCAAAGCGACTTCGCGTCCGGCCATCGTTTGCGAGCAAACGGCCAAGAAGTTCGGCAAGCTGGAAAGCTTTACTGTTGACAGCGCAGCCTTCGACGATGCCGCGCTTGCCAAGTGCAACACCAAGGTCAAAGTCTGATTGCTTCAGCGCGTTTCCTTCCCTAGGCGCGCTGTTTTGCGGGGCCGTGACCATTGTCGCGGCCCCGCTTTGTTTATAGGCGGCTCGCATGCAACGTGTGGGCGGGGATGACATTGTCGGGGAAGCGCTGCGCGGCGGTATCGTCGCGCTCGGTAATTTTGATGGATTTCACCTTGGACACCAAGCGGTCGTCGGTCGAGCGGTGGAGCTTGCGAGGGCCCAAGGTCGCCCGGCCATCGTCGCCACCTTCGATCCCCATCCCGTCCGCTATTTCAAACCCGATGTGGCGCCGTTCCGCCTTACCGTCCTTGACCAGCGCGAACGCCTGTTTTCCCACGCAGGCGCAGATGCAATGCTGGTCTTTCGATTCAACCAAGAGTTAGCCGGCGTCAGCGCGGAGGCGTTCGTGACCGAGCGCTTGATCTCGCGATTGGGCGCAGCAGGCGTTGTGACGGGCGAAGACTATATTTTTGGCAAGGGACGCCGCGGCAGTGTAGAAATGCTGGCCGATCTTGGACGCATGCATGGATTGAGCGTCGAAACGGTGGGTCCAGTGAGCGCTGACGGCCAGCCCGTCTCGTCAAGCCGGATCCGCGCAGCGCTCAAGGACGGCGACTGTGTAACCGCGACGCGGCTGATGACGCGCCCCTATGCCATTCAGGGCGCCGTCCAGCACGGCGACAAGGTCGGGCGGACAATCGGCTTTCCAACTGCGAACGTCGGCATGGCCGACTACATGCGCCCGCGTTACGGCATCTACGCGGTGCGAGCGCGATTGTCTGATGGGCGCATGCTCGATGGCGCGGCCAATCTCGGCATTCGTCCGACTTTCGACCCGCCCAAGGAACTGCTCGAACCGTATCTATTCGACTTTTCGGGTGACCTGTACGGGCAGGTGATCGAGATCGAGCTCCACGGTTTTATTCGAGCTGAGGCAAAGTTCGACAGTCTCGGTGCGTTGACCGCGCAAATGAACCGCGATTGTGCCTCGGCGAAAGCCCTTCTCCGCTCGCTGTAAGCGAGGGGTGGAGAATGGACGCACCTTCCTCTAAGCGCCCTAGCGACATGACCGAAGCCAAAGACTACCGCGACACTGTCTTCCTGCCGAAGACCGATTTCCCCATGAAGGCCGGGCTCCCCCAAAAGGAGCCCGCCATCCTCGCGCGCTGGCAGGCCGAGGGAGCGTATAAGCAGCTGCGCGCCGCACGAGCAGGTCGCGAGAAGTTCATCCTGCATGACGGCCCGCCCTATGCGAACGGCGACATGCACATCGGCCATGCGCTGAACCATATCCTCAAAGACATGGTCTGCCGTACGCAGAACCTGCTTGGTCGCGACGCGCCCTATGTCCCCGGCTGGGACTGTCACGGCCTGCCGATCGAGTGGAAGGTTGAAGAGGCGTATCGCAAAAAAAAGCTCAACAAGGACGAGGTGCCTGCCGCCGAGTTCCGTGCCGAGTGCCGGGCCTATGCGCAGCAGTGGGTCGATACGCAGCGCGAACAGCTCAAGCGGCTGGGTATCTGCGGCGACTGGGACAATCCCTATCTGACGATGGATTTCGACGCCGAGGCCACGATCGTTCAGGAGCTGATGAAATTTGCGACCAGCGGTCAGCTCTATCGCGGGGCGAAGCCGGTCATGTGGTCGCCGGTCGAAAAGACCGCACTCGCCGAGGCCGAGGTCGAGTATGAAGACATTATTTCGACTCAGATCGACGTGGCATTCGAGATCGTGGAGTCGCCTATCGCCGAACTGGTCGGTGCCCATGCGATCATCTGGACGACAACGCCGTGGACAATCCCCGTCAACCAGGCGTTGGCTTATGGTCGCGATATTGAATATTGTCTTTGTCACAAGCGGTCTGACGAACAGACTCAGTATCTGGTCGGACTGGATCTCCTTGGTGCGACGAGTGAACGCCTCGGCGACGAACTCGTCGCTCTCGAATCAATAAAAGGCGCCGACCTCGCAGGAACGGTCGCGCGGCATCCGATGCATCACCTCGGTGGCTTCTTTGCGAAACCCCGCCCGTTGCTGGCTGGCGACTTTGTTACAACCGAGCAGGGCACAGGTGTCGTTCATATGGCACCCGATCACGGCGAGGACGATTTCGACCTCTGCAAGGCCAACGGCCTCGATCCGGTCTTTGCCGTCGAGGGCGACGGGAAATACTGCGCCGACTGGGCTTGGCTCGGCGGGCAGGGCAGCGTCATTAACGCGAAATTCACGGCGCCTGATGGGCCGATCTGTTCCGACCTGCGCGACATAGGCGCGCTGCTCGCCGCGAGTGCCGATTATAAGCACAGCTATCCACATAGCTGGCGGTCCAAGGCAAAGGTGATCTTCCGCGCCACGCCGCAATGGTTCATCCCGGTTGACAAGGTGGGACCGGGTGGAACGCTGCGCGAAAAGGCCGTAGCTGCCATCGCGGCAACGCGCTTCGTGCCGGAAAAAGGCCGTAATCGCATTGGGTCGATGGTCGAAGGGCGTCCCGACTGGGTGATAAGCCGGCAGCGCGCATGGGGTGTCCCCATAACGTTGTTCGTTAACCGTCAGTCAGGCCAGTATCTGGTCGACGCCGCGGTCAACAGCCGGATCGTCGACGCGATCCGCGCCGAAGGCGTTGACGGATGGAGCACGGCGGCAGCGCCAACACTGCTTGGCGACGACTACAGCGTCGACGACTATGAACAGGTGCCCGACATTCTCGACGTCTGGTTCGACAGCGGCTGCACACATGCCTTCGTGCTCGAAAGCGGAAAATGGCCCGATATGCGCTGGCCGGCCGACCTCTACCTGGAAGGTTCCGACCAGCATCGCGGCTGGTTCCAATCGAGCTTGCTCGAAGCCTGCGGCACGAGGGGGCGCGCGCCTTATGATGCTGTGCTGACTCACGGGTTCACGATGGACCAAAGGGGCATGAAAATGTCCAAGTCGCTCGGCAACACGATCAACCCGCTCGACCTGATGCGTGATTACGGGGCTGATATTCTGCGGCTGTGGGCACTGTCGGTGGACTTTACCGAAGACCACCGCATCGGAATGGAGATCCTGAGCGGCGTGGCCGACCAGTATCGCAAGCTGCGAAATACGTTACGGTATTTGCTAGGTGCGCTCGATGGATTCACCGAAGATGAACGTCTGCCGGTCGCGCAAATGCCCGAACTGGAGCGATATATCCTGCATCTGACGGCGGATATGGACGCGAAGCTGCGCGTCGCGGTCAACGACTACGACTTCAATACTTATACGCGGCTGTTGGCGGATTTCGCGAATAATGACCTATCGGCATTCCTCTTCGATATTCGCAAGGACTCGCTCTATTGCGATGCCTCGACGACGCTGAAACGCCGCGCGTATCGCACCGTGCTTGACACGCTTTTCCACGCAATGGTGCGCTACGCGGCGCCGGTTCTGGTGTTCACAAGTGAGGAAGTGTGGACGACGCGATATCCCGACGCGGGTTCGGTGCATTTGCTCGAGTGGCCACAGGTCGACGCGAGTTGGCGTGAAATGGCGCTGGGCGCCCGTTGGGGTGACGTGCGCCGGGCTCGATCGCTGGTGTCTGAAACTATTGAACCGCTGCGGCGCGCCAAGGAGATCGGCTCAAGCCTCGAAGCAAGCTTCGTTCTCAAAGTGTCAGAGGCCTCGGCCTACTCAACGCTGACGGCGATAGACTTCGAAGAGGTCTGCATCGTTTCCTCGGCCCGTGTCGTCCTCGACGCTGTCGACGATGGCAGCGTCACTGTCACAAAGACCGCCAACCACAAATGCGGCCGCTGCTGGCGCCATCTGCCCGAAGTCATTGCCGACGGTACTCTGTGCGACCGATGTTCAGGGGTGGTCGCGTGACCAACACGCGCGCTCTGGGCGTTAGCTTTGCCGCCCTCGTCTTCGCCCTCGACCAGCTAGTCAAATGGGTCGTCGCCGTGCCCCTGCATCTTAAAACACTTGGACAAATCGAAATCTTTCCGATTTTCAACCTCACCTGGGTCGAGAATTACGGCGTTTCGCTGGGACTGTTGACTGCTGACAGCGCGACGGGCCGTTGGCTGTTGACGGGCTTGACGGCACTCATCGCGACCGTTGTTGGAATTTGGCTATGGCGCGAAAGAAATCGGCAGGACGTGGTCGGGCTGGGTCTTGTTCTCGGTGGCGCGCTCGGCAATATTCTCGACCGGGTGCGCTTCGGGCATGTCGTCGATTTTGCCGATCTGCATTTTGGCGCGTTCCGCCCGTTTCTGGTGTTCAATATCGCCGACGCCGCTATAACTACAGGCGTTCTCATTCTCCTGTTCCGTGCGCTACTCGCGCGTGACAAGCCGAAAGCAGATATCGATGCGTAAGTTTGTCCCCGTTCTCCTGATTGCCACTGCGTTGACGGCGCTGACCGCATGCGGGAGGAGCCGCGGCGTGTTCAGTGGCCGATCCGGTCCTGATGCGCTCGCCGTTGCCCGGGCCGCTCCGCTTGTGGTGCCGCCCGATTTCGCCCTGCGTCCGCCGGTTCCGGGTGCGCCGCGCCCGCAGGAAGCCGATTCGTCGACGCTTGCGCTACAGGCGATGTTCGGTGGCCCCGCCGACCGGAGCGCGTCTGAAAAAGGCGCGCTCGATGCGGCTGGGGTCGCACGCGCTGATCCGGGCATTCGTTCAACTGCGGGCGATCCGAGCACGGTTGTCGCTGACAAGGGTGCCGCAACACGCGACGTCGTTGCTGCACCTGCCAGCGAAGGCAAGGGCGCGCGGGCGACCACTCCGAACTAAAACACCATCTCTCCGCTTGGCGGGAAGAAAAATCAATTGTGGGGAGCCGCCCTGGTTATACCGGGGCGGCTCCTGTTTTGTCAGAAGCTGACGCCGATGCTGCCGACGATACCACCCTTGCTGGCGTTCTTGCCACTGGGCGTGACAAACGTCGCATCGGTGTCGACATATTGCACGCCGAGCGAGATCGTCTTGTAGGTCAGCGTCGCGCCGACGCCCCAGTCGGTGTAGCCCTTGCTGCCGTTAAAATCGGTCGCGAGCCAGCTCGGACCAAATGTGTGACCGATATGGGCAGTGAAGCCAAGTGGGGACTTGGGGATGGACGCCGAGACATCACCAGCGAGGTAGACATTGTCATGGCTCGCTGACGTCGCCGACTGTCCCTGGTCCAGCTTCAATGCCTTTTGCCGCGGCGCATAGTTGATCGTCGCCTTGGCGGTCACGGGACCGAAAGTGTAGGAAATATCGGCATAGGGCTCGATGAAGTCGGAGCTGGTAAAGTCACCCTTCGCCTTTGTCTTGGGATAATAATAATACAGCGCGCCGATGTCGAAGGTGACCCCGTTAACGGTCTTTTTGTAGCCGCCGATAAGGTCGATTTCCTGATGCGCTGTGCAGCATAAAGTCTGGCCGCCCCCTGGATAGGTATCAGCCGCGGCAGTCACATAGCCATCGGTTGATGATCCCCAGACGGAGACATAGAATCCGGATATGTGCGTCACCGTCAGTGAACCCTGCACCGCAAAATTCTTGTCGGTCTGTGAGATGCCGCGGAACCGATAGTCGGAAATCAGTGTCGCCGTACCGTTGATCGTAATCGCGGGCGGTGCGGCGGCTGGTTCGTCGGCGAGGGCGGGCGTGGCCGCCGCCAAGGCGACGACACTGCTGAGGCAGCCGAGAAAATTACGCATGGACTTCCCTTTGTCATGACGGGCTTATTGCCCCGGGTCGTCCCACCTGCTTCGACACGCGCCGGTCTTTTCGTTGAGCCAGCATTCGTATCGATTTCTCTTTGACTCGAAATTGTGCGGTGCACAACAATAAATAACCGATCGCGGGGTTAACTGTTGAAGCGGTGTTGCGCGAACGCAACATGTTTATGCTGAATCGAGCGCTTGGTGCAGATCTGCAATCAGGTCGTCGACGTCTTCAAGCCCGATCTGCAGGCGGACGACAGTGCCATGCGTCCAAGGCACCGCGCTGCGGCAGCGGGCAGGATCAGTCGGCAATGCCAAACTCTCGTATCCTCCCCAGCTGTAGCCGATGCCGAAATGCTTCAATGCATCAACCATCTGGTTGGGGTTCCCGCTCGCGAGAGTAAAACCGAAGAGACCCGTTGCGCGCTTGAAGTCGCGCACAAAGACGTCATGGCCCGGACAATCGGGCAGCGCCGGGTGGAGGACGCGCCCGACTTTTGGATGGTCTTGCAACCACTGGGCGATTTTGAGCGCCGATTCGCTGTGCCGGGCAAGCCGGACATCGAGCGTACGCAGCCCCCGCGCAGCGAGGTAGGCATCGTCGGGACTGACGCATTGCCCGAGCACCTGCGCGGTGAGCCGCAGATTGTTCCACGTGGCAGCGCCGCTTGTCACCGAGCCCAGCATCACGTCCGAGTGGCCGACAATATATTTGGTGCAGGCGACGATCGATAGATCGACCCCCATGGATATCGCCGTCAGATAAAGCGGGGTCGCCCAAGTGTTGTCGATTAAGGTGGTCAGCCCGCCCGCCTTGGCAACGGCAACAATCGCCGGAACGTCCTGCACCTCAAAGGTGAGGCTGCCAGGCGACTCCATAAATATCGCCCGCGTATGGGGCTGGACAAGCTTGGCAATGTCTGCGCCGAGTGTCGGGTCGTAATAGGTGGTATCGATCCCGCGCGGCCGCAGATAGACGTCGCAAAGTCGCCGCGTCGGATCGTACGCGCTATCGGTCATGAGCAGATGGTCGCCGGGGCTGAGAACGCTGAGCAAAGCGCCCGACACTGCCGCTGCGCCCGAGGGGTACAGCATCGTGCCTATGGCGCCTGGTTCGAGTTCTGTCAGCGCCTCGGCCAGCGACCATTGCGTGGGTGTTCCACGCCGGCCGTAGAACCACTCACCGTCGGCATTTGTCTTGACCCCGTCCTTGAGCGACGCGGTGTCCGGATAGAGGATCGTCGAGGCGCGCCACACCGGCGTGTTGACGACCGGGCCGGTCCATTTGGGAAGTCGACCGCCCTGAACAACGGCAGTGGCCGGGCGGGTTTTACCCGTACCGCTCACGCCGCGCCGATGGCCTTGGGCGTATCGGGTTTTGCACCCCATTCGCTCCACGATCCGTCGTAAACCGCTACCTTGTCGTTGCCGAGCAAGTGGGCGGCAAAGGCGACAGTCGCAGCCGTCACGCCGGACCCGCAGGTCGCGGCAATCGGCTGCATCGGGTCAACCCCAGCGGCTTCGAAGGCAGCAGTCAGTCCAGCCTTTGGCTTGTAGGTACCATTCGCCTCGAACAATTCGCCCATCGGCAGGTTTTTTGCCCCTGGCATATGGCCCGGGTTGACGCCAAGACGGGGTTCGGCCTCGCGTCCCTCGAAGCGACCGGGGGTCCGCGCATCGACGATTTGCTCGCCCCTGGTGTCGAGCAACTCCTTCATCTGATCAATCGTGCGGATGAACCCAGTGTCCTTCCACACGGTGAAATGGCGGTGGCGGAGCTTTTCCTTCCCGTTCGCGACATCGCGCCCTTCTGCCTTCCACTTGGCGAGACCGCCGTCGAGAATCGCAACAGCGTGGGCACCGAACAAATGGAGCATCCACCACGCGCGCGCCGACGTGTGCTGCGGTGAAACGTCATACAGGACAATGCGGCTGCCATCGCCCAGTCCCAGCGACTGCATGCGGCTTGCGAATTTTTCGGCACTGGGCAGCATCATCGGCAATTCCGACTTGTCGTCGGCAAGCGCTGCGAGATCCATGAACACCGCGTTCGGGATATGCTCGCTCTCATATTCGGCAGCAGCGTCCCGACCAGCTTCGAGAAACCATGTCGCATCGACCACGCGCAGATCGGGTGCCCCGAGTTCCAAAGCCAGCCAATCGGTCGAAACAAGCGCGTCCATAGCTCTCTCCGTCTTAGTACGTGATCTTCCCTAGTAAGCCTTGGGCGTGGCGTCGAGACTTGGCTGTCACCGCTTGCGGATAAACGCGCGGATGTCGCGGCTGAGCAATGACAGGTCAGTGTCGTGCACATAGATCATGTGACCCGATCCATAATAATGGAACTCGAGCCGATCGGGGGAGATTCCGGTCCGGCTGAGGGCATATTCCGCGCCATAAAAGGGCGTGGCAAAATCATACCAGCCGGCGGCAATGAACACGCGGGCGCCGCTGTTCTCGCGCAATGTCCGGCCGATGTAGGGGGTGACATTGAAATAATATGCGCTGTCGCCTGTTTCTCGCCCTTTCAGCTTCCAATCCCAGTCGGTGATTTCGCCAATGGTCACATATTGCCGGTCTGACTTGAAGCCCAGATCGCCGCGGGCGTAGGCGTTGAATGCGGCAGTATAGGCGCCATCAACACCGTAAAAGCTCGGGTCATTGTCCGGCTCCTCGCCTGCGCTGTCGAAATCGGTGCCGGTGTAACGGCTGTCGAGGCGACCTACGGTCAGCTTGCGATCTCGGAGCAGTTCCTTGTAGAACCGGCCAGGCGTCACACGCAGGTCGGCTGCCTCCAGATATTGTTCGGACAGCCCCGTGAACCTCGCGAGGTGCTTGCGGATTGACGCGCGTTCATCGCCGGCAAGTCGGTTCCCCTTTACGAGCGCAGTCAGATACGAGCCGCTGGCAAAGGCGCGCGCCTCGGCGGCAAATGTTGCGACGTCAGCTGGCTTGTCGGCGACCTTGTTGTGATACCAGGCCGTCGTCGCCATTGTCGGCAGGTTGATGACATAAGCCATTTCGTTGCCAGGCACTTCGGCCTGCACGCCGAAATCGAGGATAGTGGAAATCAGGATAATACCGTTGAGCGCAACGTCATTATAGCTGCCCTCGAGCTCGTGCGCCACGGCGGCGGAGCGCGTGGTGCCGTAGCTTTCGCCCCCCAGGAACTTCGGGCTGTTCCAGCGGCCGTTTTCGCTGAGCCACTGGCGGATGAAGTCGCTGATCGATTTGGCATCAGCGGTCACACCCCAATAGCTTTTGGCCTCGGTTTTGCCGAGTGCATGGCTAAACCCTGTGCCGACCGGATCGATAAAGACAATGTCCGTAACGTCGAGGAGTGAATTGGGGTTGGCAACGATGGGATAGGGAGGCCCCCCATCGTCACGCGCATCGCCGGGCAGTGCAACTCGCTTCGGCCCGAATGCCCCCATGTGCAGCCACAGCGATCCTGACCCCGGACCACCGTTGAACAGGAAGGTGACGGGGCGGGTCGGATCATTACCTTCCTTGATGTAGGCTGTTGAAAAGATGCTGGCTTTAGGCGTGCCGTCCTCGCCTTTTAGGTACGTCTCGCGCGCGGTCGCAGAGTACGCCACGGTAATACCACCAAACGAGCCGGTGTGTTTCGTGATCGATACCAGCGGTGCCGGGATTTCAGCCGATTTTTCGATAGGCTTTTCGGGTGCCGGCTTGTCTTGCGCCCATGCCGGCGTCGTTAGAATGGCGGCAGCCAGCAGTAGTGCGAAGCGAGTCATGCAAGTCCCCTTTTGCGCGACTCTAGCCGAACGCCTATGTCGAGCAACATGACCCCAAAATATCTTGGACAAACGAGCGCGCTGCCAGCCTCTCCGCAGGAAGCAGCGCTCGACTATGTCCCCAATCCACGCCCCGGCTGCCGCTATCTCGTGCGGTTTGCCGTCCCCGAGTTCACGTCGTTGTGCCCGGTTACCGGCCAGCCGGACTTTGCGCATCTCGTCATCGACTATGTGCCCGACGAGACGATCGTCGAATCGAAATCGCTCAAACTGTTTCTTGGGTCATTCCGCAACCATGCCGCCTTTCATGAAGATTGCACGGTCGGTATCGGCGAAAGGCTTTTCGCCGAGATGGCCCCGCACTGGCTGCGCATCGGCGGTTATTGGTACCCACGCGGCGGAATTCCCATCGACGTTTTCTGGCAGTCGAGCGATCCGCCTGCAGGGCTGTGGCTGCCGCCGCAGGATGTGCCAGGATATCGCGGCCGGGGCTGAGCGTCGCCTGTAGCTTATTTAATGACATAGGTGTAAGTAGTGAGTTATGTCTTGTACGCTTGCGCATCCAGTCCAAATCACACCCACCGACATCGACTTCATGGGGCACGTCAATAACGCGCGCTACCTGAACTGGGTGCAGGATGCGGTCGTTGCCCATTGGCAAAAGCTTGCGCCGCCACAAGCGGTCGCTGCGCACCTGTGGGTCGCGCTCAAGCACGAGATTACCTACCGCAAGCCGGCGTTCCTGAACGACGAAGTGGTCGCAACAGTCGTGCTCGAGAAAGTCGAGGGCGTGCGCGCTTTTTATTCGACGCTCATCAAGCGTGGCGATGAACTCCTGGCCGAAGTCAAATCGAGCTGGTGCTGTATCGACGCGGTGACGCTGCGCCCCGCGCGTATCGCCAAGGACATCGCGGCGCATTTCTTCGGCTAGCGAATTCGCGAAATGAATTCCTCGAACTTGCCTGTCTGGGGGTTATCAAGCCGCCCCTCGACATAGGTCAGTCGGATGTCAAACGCCGGGTCGGTTGTTTTTTTGACGGCAGCGACGAGCGCTGCCGAATCTTCGGGTCCGAAGGGCGCGTCAGCAGTATAGCGGACCTCGAGCTCGTTTCGGCTGTGCTGGATGAGCTGCATCTGTAGCAGCAGCGTGTCACGCTGGTAGCGGTTCGATCCCGTCAGTCCCCAGCGCGTCCGCCCATCCGGCAGTTTCATCATATTGCGTGTCCGTCCGCAAATGCGCCGCCATGTGGCAAGGCCGCGCCCGCACGGACACACAGGTCCCATTTCGGCCCAATCGCCGGTATCGTAGCGGATCAGGGGCGTCGCAAAGTTGTGGAGGTCGGCGCCGACGACACGGCCGATTTCGCCTTCGGCGACTTGCCGGTCGTCGGCGCCGAGCACTTCGACAATCGCCGTTTCCGACATGATGTGTTGGAGCCCGCTGACCGGACATTCACGTGCGAGATAGCCCAGTTCCATCGTCGAATAGCAGCTGTTGACGGCAACAACGCGGTGGGCGAATTTTCTGACGCTGTCAGACACCGCTTCGCCCAGAAGCATGACAGAGGTCAACGAAGGCAACGCGAGCTCCCCAGCGTCGCTGCGGTGGAAAAGCGCGGCCAGCACGGTGGGATAAATACTGAGCACGTTCGGGTCAAACGAGGCAAGCTGCGTCGCCAACGTGTCGTAATCGGTTTTCACGTCAATCGTGAGTGCGGGACTGGTCTGCTAAAGTAGAGCGGCGGGGCTCCCCCAATCGGCCATCAGACCGGGTTAGGGAACGCCCGCCCGGACAACGGCCAGCCGTCCACCGACCGGTGGGTGGGACCAGAATTGCCAGCGCAGCGTTTGGGCCCCCCAGAAAACCGCATTCACGGCTGTCCGACGCACAGAGACCGGCTCGCCTGTCGATCCCGAGCTGACATTGCGGCGGACTGGAAGATGCTCGGGCGGGTGAACGGCGCAATCGATGGTGGCGGGATCGCCTTGAAGCATCGCGCGCGTCAACGGGGGCAAGGCGCCCAAGCCTTGAGGCGTTGCCGTATCGGCTGCAGACAGGCCAGCGTCCCGCAGGCGCCGCGCGAATTGCGGCGAATGCCGCGCGGCGTGATCGACGAGCTGAGCGAGCTGTCGAAACTGTCCGGCGAGCAAAACTTCTGGGGCGAACCACTGGCTGAGCTCGATCCGATCGGGAAAGGCGCGTTCGAACAGATCGTAGACGTCGGCTGCGGCACAATTGCCGTCGATGTCGGCCAGCGACATCGCCGATCGCCATTTGGTCGCCGCAAAGCTCGACTCGCGCCCGTTTCGAACATCGCTGCAGATCGCGTCTACGGCTTCGCGGCTTTCAGAAGCAACAAAGGCGCGCAGGACCGTGATGCCGTGCTCCGTCAGAACGCGGTCGATTTCATCGATTAAGTTGCGTGCACCTTTGGGCCAGCGCACGGCGTTCAGGCTGCCGTCTCCCATGACGCTGCCGACACTCCGACTGGAAATTGGCAATGCTCTCTGGTCGCCGAGCACGGCGTGCCGGTTCGCCGTATCGCCCGGCCAGATGTCGCTGATTGCCGATTGGGCCCAATCGACTGCGATGATCTGGCGATCGAGCGCTGCCAGCTCGGGCGTAGCGCCAAGCAGTAGAGTCGTGCCGCGTTGTGCTTGTAAAAGCCGTGCAGTGGCCCCCACGCTGTCGGCGTGGGGCCGCAGTGGCGGGACCTGGCGCGACCAGCGGCGGACATAGGCCTCCCATGCTCCTGGTGCCATCAGTTCGGGCACACTGCAGGGACGCCAGCGCATAGACGCCGCGCAATGTCGCCTCAGTTGCATCGACCGGCACCCAAGTCTGCCGTAGTCATCGAGGGTTCCTCGGAGCGCTCCGCGCCCGACAAGGCATGGACTGAGACTACGCTGGCCGTTTCGCCAGATGCGCGGGCGTCGACCTTAGCGCCTTTCCGCTCGGCGATGTCCCCGGCGACCGCTGCAGCGGACAAGCGTGCGACGGGTGCTTGCTCGGCAAACGCCGTGCTCGTGCCCCGCATGCGCGCAGCCGGGCGGTACCGGTGGGCCCGCAGAGAGCCACGCCCTCGCAACTGAGCACAACCGTTTGTAGCGCCGATGAACAGTCTTTCGTCCGTTATTGGATTAAGCCCTGCCGAACCGTGTTCAGCAGGGCTTAACGTAAACGAATACGACCAGGAAGCGGGCTAAGCTTGGGGTCTATTGCCCGTCGTTGAAACGCACGGGCACATAGCGCGATGGGGTGTTGCCGCGCTGAACGCTCACCAACACGCTCGGACGCGCGGCACTCTTGGCAGCGGCAACTGCACCGGCGATTTCAGCAGCAGTCGATACGGGGCGCTGATTGATTGCCGTGATAATGTCGCCGCGCTGCAGCCCTTTTTGCCCTGCGTCACTGCCCTGATCGATCGAAGTTATCACGACACCCTTCACAGGAGCAGGTAGGCCCAGCGCGCGGGCGATATCAGCCGTCATCGGCGTCACCGAAAAACCAAGCGTATCGCGCGTCGCCTTTTGCGTGGACTTGTCGTCTTGGGGCACTACGTCCACGCCATCGGCTCCGCCGGTAATGGCGGCTAGTTTTTCGTCCGACGGACGTTCGCCGAGTGAGGCAGTGACGGCCATTTTATGGCCGTTGCGGATCAATTCGATCGGGATGCGCGATCCGATTGGCAGGTTGGCGACGATAAACGATAGCGTTTGATCCGGCGTCACGTCCTGATTGTTGACCCTGGTTATGACATCGCCTTGCTGGATGCCGGCGCGCGCCGCACCTTCGCCGGGCTCGACGCGAGCGACGAGCTCGCCGCGATCCTTGGGGAGACCCAGCGATTCGTAAATTTCGGGGCTCATTGGCTGAAGCTGGATGCCCAAATAACCACGCTTTATCGTGGCGCCGCCGCGCAGCTGATCAACGATTGGTTTGGCCTGTTCAGCGGGGATCGCAAAGCCAATGCCGACGTTGCCACCGGTTGGCGTGTAGATTTGGGAATTGATGCCGATGACGTTGCCATTCATGTCGAACATCGGGCCACCCGAATTACCCTGATTGATCGACGCGTCAGTCTGGATGAAGCGGTCGTAAGCGCCGCCCTGACCCGTGATACGGTGCAGGGCTGACACGATCCCGGCGGTCACCGAAGAGCCGATGCCAAACGGATTACCGATCGCGATCACCCAGTCGCCGACCCGTGCGCCTGCCGAGTCGCCAAAGCGAACATAGGGCAGGCCCGTAGCATCGATCTTCAACACGGCAATGTCCGATGCCGCATCGCGGCCGACGACGCGTGCCTTGTATTCCTTGCGGTCGATCATGATCACGGTGATCGATTCAACAACTGCCGTTTTGGTGCCGGCCGAAATCACGTGATTGTTCGTCACGATATAGCCATCGGGTGAAATGATGAATCCCGATCCCAGCGACTGCCCCTGCCGAGTAATAGTGCGATCATCACCGCCGCCGGCACCGCCTTGTTGACCAAAGAGATCGCCAAAGGGCGTCCCCGCAAACGGGTTGGCGCTTACTGTCACTTTCTGGGTGGTCGAGATGTTGACAACTGCGGGCTGGAGCTTTGCAACCATGTCGGCAAAGCTCATCGGCGCTCCGGATCGCGGACTTTGAGCCGAAATCGCGCCGGGCTCGTTCTGTGCGGTTTGTGCCACCGACGGTGTGTGGAGCACCATCGTCGCGGCAGTGCCGCCGATCAACAGGGCAGTGGTTAGGGCATAGACGTTACGCACGTTTTGTCTTCCTCTCGGTTCCGACTTGCGGCTTCGCCATGGCGATGGCGCGCACTGGCTGAACGCTGATTGAATAATTCTGTTTAGCGACTTCCACCGCGGAATTCGCGCAAATAGTCATTGCCCGGCGACAAAATGATCGAAGATTGGCCTTCCGGCTTGCTCCCATCGGCACCAAATGTGTGCTCGTAGGACTGCATCGCGCGGTAAAAATCATAGAATTTGGGATCTTTCCCATAGGCACCGGCATAAACTCCGGCAGCTGTTGCATCAGCGTCGGCGCGAATGATTTGAGCCTGACGCAAGCCTTGCGCTTCAATCGTGCGCGCCTCCTGGTAGCGGGCGCTCTTCATCCGGGCGTAAGCTGCATCGAGCGGGGCACCCTCTGGTGGATCCGTCTTCTTGATGCGGACATCGACGATTTCGGCGCCGTATTGGCGCGCCTGCACGTCAAGCGCCCTACGAATGTTTTGCATGATCTCGCCGCGTTCGGGGCTCAGCAGCTCGGCAAACTGTCGTTTGCCGAGCTCGTTGCGGACCACCGAACCCAGAATCGGCGCGAGCTGATCGGCAACGCGGTCCTCGGTGCGGGCCGAGATATACATCTGCAACGGGTTCACGATCCGATAGCGCGCAAAGGCATCGACATTAAGACGATACTGATCGGTCGAGAGCACCTGTTGCCCGGCCATGTCGACATCGCGAACGCGCTTGTCGATCCAGATGATCGAATCGGAAAAAGGCAGGATCGCAAGCAGGCCCGCGCCTGACGATCCGAATTGCTGGTTCGGCCGGTATCGATTGACCAGTGCGACGGGCTCGCCGAAGCGCAGTACGACGCCCTGTTGCGTTTCGGGCACAACCCTGACGGTGTTCGTCACGAGAAAAAGTGCGATAATGACCGCGATGCCGAACAGGATGGGATGGCGTAGAAAGCGCTCGATGAGGATCATTGTGCGGCTCCGGTGGCAGGCTCGGCAGGCGCGGCAGGCGCGCGCTTGAGTTCGCGCAGCGGCAAATAAGGCGTAACCCCGGGGGCCTCGATGATCGTTTTGTCCACCTTCGAGAGCACGCGTTCCATCGTTTCGTAATACATGCGCCGACGAGTGACTTCGGGCGCGAGCTTATACTGAGCATAAACGCGGTCGAAGGCGCCGGCATCACCTTGCGCCTTGGCAATCACCTGCTGCGCATAAGTGCGTGCGTTGTTTACGGAGGTTTGTGCGTTCGATCCTGCTGCCGTCACTTCCTTGAAGGCATCGACGACAGCTTCGGGTGGATCTGTCTGCTTGATTGTGACGCGCTGGATAGAAACGCCGGTGCGATAGCCGTCGAGAATCGATTGCATTTGCTGACGGACTTCGGCCTCGATCGCGTTACGGCCCGACCCGATCGCTGCATTTAGCGGCATGTTGGCAATCGCAGCGCGCATCGCACTCTCGGCGACGCTCTTGATCGTGGCTTGCGGGTCGGCCGACTGAAAGAGGAAAAGCTCGGGATCACGGATTTTCCAGCCGATCGAATATTCGAGGTCGATAATATTCTGGTCGCCGGTGAGCACCAGCCGTTCGCCAGTGCCGCCGGGAATGTCGATCGTCTGCAGGCTCGACACATCGATGGTCTGCACCCGATCGATCGGGGCCGGAAGCGTCAGGCTGACGCCGGGATTGAGCGTGTGCGAATAGCGCCCTAGCCGCGTTACGACACCGCGTTCAGCAGGTTCGATCTGGTGAACACTGGTCAACCCGATCCAGAGGATAACCAGCCCCAGCAGGCCGTACGCGATCCAGCGCACCGGGTTGCCACCATCGGGAATCTGGCCGCGGACGCCGCGTGCGCGTTTCAGCAGCTCGTCGAGCGCAGAGGGACCCTTGCTTCCCCCTGGCCGGTCACCTTCGGGAGGCTGATTCCACGGACTGCGCGGTCCGCCACCACCGGAGCCGCCCGACCCGCCGCCACCGCCGTTCCCATTGCTGCCACGTCCGCCCCAGGGTCCACCACCCTCGCTCAGCGACGCGATAAGCCCTGCGCGCATTTCAGAAATTGTTTTCATACCCTCTTTATAGGGTGGGGTGCGGCGATTTACAGGGGGCGCATGACCGATGTCCAAAAGCTCGTCACGGCGCTTACCGCCATCCCTGCCGCCAAGGGCCGCGCAGGGCCGCCACGCTTGGCAAACGGACGCGCGAGCCTGATCCTTGATGTAACCGGGCTCGACGTTGCCGCGCGCGATCGTTT
Source organism: Sphingomonadales bacterium (assembly GCA_043787435.1). GTDB lineage: Bacteria > Pseudomonadota > Alphaproteobacteria > Sphingomonadales > Sphingomonadaceae > Sphingomonas_O. The sequence goes on from JAYVVA010000126.1 coordinate 28,673, forward strand.
AAAGGCTGAAGTCGAAGCAGCCCTTGCGGCGGTGCCGGGCGTCGACGCGGTCCGGATCGCGCTCACAAGCGAGCGCACTGGTCGGCGCTTGATAGCGGTGGCGAGTGGAAAGGGTGGTGTCGGCAAGTCAACCTTGGCTGCCAATTTGGCGATTGCGCTGGGACGCCTTGGCCACAAGATCGGCCTGATTGACGCGGATATCTACGGACCCTCCCAGCCAAGGTTGATGGGGACCGAAGGCGCAAAGCCGACGGCGCACGACGGCAAGCTCGAGCCCGTTCCGACCCGATTTGGTATTCCGATGCTGTCAATCGGGCATCTCGTCGAGCCCGGACAGGCGGTTGCATGGCGCGGCCCGATGGCGGGCAATGCATTGGGACAGATCATCGATGCTGACTGGGGCGCTGCAGAAGTTCTGGTTGTCGACCTACCGCCCGGCACCGGCGACGTGCAGCTGTCGATGATCGCAAAGCATAAACCGGCGGGGGCAGTTATCGTTTCAACGCCGCAGGATCTCGCCCTCATCGATGCCACGCGCGCCATCGACCTGTTCAACCAATCGGGTGTCCCATTGATCGGGATGGTCGAAAATATGAGCGGGTATCAGTGTCCCCATTGCGGCGAGGTCAGCGACCCGTTCGGGGCGGGCGGGGCGCACGCGGCGGCGAAGACAATGGGCCTTGCTTTCCTCGGACGCATCCCGCTCGACATTGCAATCCGAACCGCGTCTGATGCCGGCGAGCCTCCTGCCGCAGGGAACGCCCCCGAGGCGCAGGCGTTTGCTGAAATCGCGGTTAAGGTCGCCGACTGGCTAAAGGATCATTGAGATGCCGCTCACTACCGACGCCGAGATCACGGACCTGCTTTCCTCGATTCGCACCATTGCACTTGTCGGCGCCTCGGACCGCCCTGACCGGCCAAGTTATCGCGTGATGCAATTCTTGCAGGAGCACGGCTACCGCGTCCTGCCCGTCAACCCGGCGATAACAGGCGAACATATCCACGGAGAGTTTGTGTGGCGCGAACTGTCCGAAATCGGTGATCGGATCGACATGGTCGACATCTTCCGACGCAGCGCCGACGCGGGCGATGCCGTCGATCAGGCGATCGCCGCTGGAGCAAAGTCCGTGTGGATGCAGTTGGGCGTTGTAGACGCCGCCGCCGCAATGCGCGCCGAGGCCGGGGGGCTCAAAGTCGTCATGGATCATTGTCCCAAAATAGAAATAGAACGACTGTCGTTGCCCCCCGTCGCCTGAAAAGAAATGCGAATGCGGAGCGAGCGAAACATGTCAGGCATCTTTACCAACACGCTTGCGCAGTCCAGCGCCCTCATGCTGCTGTCTGCTTTTCGACTGCCGCGGTTTCGGGTCGTGCAAGAGCGTCGAAATTCCAGGTCATGCGGGCCGTCAAACCCTTGCCGTGCCGAGACGTGACTCGATTTTCAGCGAGTAGCGCAT
>JAYVVA010000127.1:0-2780 GCA_043787435.1 Sphingomonadales bacterium
ACAGCCGGGATGTCTTGGCCGATGGCGAGATGCAGGTGCGCGCGCGCCTCGCCCCCCGTGTCGCGCAGGTCGGCCGAGACTTCTTCGATTAAGACGCTCAGCTGAACTGGCGTTTCTGGTAGTCGATATTTGTCCGCTTCGATGCGGCTCAGCGAAATAAGATCATCGATCAAACGCTGCATGCGCCGCGCCTCCTTCATCATGACCGACAGAAACCGCCCACGGACCTCGGGGTCGCCGCCGGCCTTGTCATCGTCGAGTGTTTCGATGAAGCCGATTATTGCGGCGAGCGGTGTGCGCAGTTCGTGACTCGAATTGGCGACAAAATCGACCCGAGCGCGTTCGGCGGCATAGCTTGTCGTGCGGTCGATCAAGTGGACAAGCCGCCGCCCCGGCGCAATCGTGGCGACCTCCATCTGGATGCGCTGGTCCCGCCCTCCCAGCCCTACAAGCTCGGTACTGCCGTCGCTCCCAGTGAGTGCGAGACGTTCTGCTGCCGCTGGGTGACGAATTGCCAATCGGACATCTTCTCCCAGGATGTGGGCGCCTAAAAGCGCGAGCGCGGCTGGATTGGCGATGCGGACGCGACCGTCGACGACGAGCAGAACAGGTTCGGCGATCGCGTCAATTATGGTGCGCTCGGAAGTTGCGACTGGCAATACAGGCGGACGCTCGACTAGAGCAGGATGCGCCACGGGCGGACTTGCAGCGACAGCGACGGCAGCGATTCCGCTGATCAACATTACTGCAATGCGCCCATCAGGGATCATCGCTGCAATGACGGCGGCCACACCGACGATCGATATCGCCACGATAATTCTGATCATGCCAGCGTATATCCCGAGCGGCCCGAATCTTCCGGGCAGAGCTCCCGACTAGTCGTGCAGGGCATCCGTGTTAACCAATCATCATCGCCACATGGCTAAAAGGGCGTTATGACGCAGTATTACGTCCAACCAAAGACAGGCGGGCACTGGGAAAAATGGCGGGACACGACGAGCGCGATAACCAAAAGCCCGTGACCGGCGGCGCGACCAACCGTCGCCACGTGCTTCGCCTTGGCGGATTGGGTGTGGCGGCCGTCGTCACAATCCGTCCAGCCATTGCGCAAGCTGCGACGTCGGTGCTCGCGTGCCAGATCCCAGTTCCAAATCCCGGGAGGACAGGCAGCTACATTGCACCCGACGGCCAGGTTGTGCCTTCGGGCACCGCTGGCGCTTTTCCGGGCGCGTCTGGGCCGCTCAAGGGGCCCGACGTCAAGGCAGCGCTCGGCGGCCGCTCTTTCCCCGGTGCCGATCCGGCGCAGAGCCAAGCATGGACCAATTACATTCGTCGCCTTCAGCATGGGCAGAGCGGCTTCACCTGCTACGCCTCGCTCCAGACGCCCGGGCGCTGAGTCCACGCCTGTGACGTTCCGTGCGCCCGCAGCAGGCGCGCTGCGCGCTGCACGGCTTGATACCATGACAGCGCTTTACGACCGTCGCTCTGGTATGACGCATCTTACCGCCGAGGTCGTCCCAGCGATCCTCGAGGCGCTCGCTGAAGGCGAGGCTAATGTCGACATGTTGGCACTTCGCCTTAACACAACCGAACACGCCGCGCTCACCGAACGGTTGGAAGAGCTCGCTGCCATTGGGCTGGTCGAACGGCTGTGAAGCACTGTTTCGAAGTTCAGGTTGGGCCAGTTGCGTTTCGGATCGGTTCGGCCTGGCGCGCGCCGATCGCATCGCTGGAATCTCTATACCGCGACTACCCCAAACCGCGGAGCGTCCCTGACTTTACGGCCCGGCTTGAACCGGCTCGACCGTGGCGCCGCTTGTTACGACCTTGCATCGCGATTGCCGGTGACTTTACTCTGCCCGAGGCCGTTCCTCTGCCGCTTCGCCTCGGTTTGCTCGCCGCGGAAATGGGGATGAACCTGCAACTTGCGCTTGGTGAAAGGCGGTTTCTTTTGCTTCACGCCGCCAGCGTCGAGCGCGAGGGGCGCGCGCTGATTTTGACTGGCGAAAGTGGCGCGGGCAAATCTACCCTCGCGACACTTCTGGGTGAGGACGGCTGGCGCTTTATGGGCGACGAGTTCGCGCTGGTCGAACCGGCGACTGGCATGATCCATCCGTTCCCGCGACCGTCGAGCTTGAAGAATGCTTCAATCGAAGCCGCATGGGCAGCTATTGATCACCGACGCTTTGGTCCCTCCTTGGAGAACACACCCAAAGGTCGCGTCCGCCACGTCGTGCCGCCCGCCGACGCGCTCGCCGGTATGGCGACCGCGGCCACGCCGGCACTGGTGTTGTTCCCGCGTTTCGGCCTGCCCGAGGCGGCGCGTGCAGTCACGCCGAGCGAAGCGTTTGTGCGACTTACGCAGGCCTCGACCAACTATGTCGCGCTGGGCGAATGCGGGTTTGGCGCGCTGACAAGGTTGGTTGAAACTGTGCCAGCCGTGGCCATCGACTATCCCGATATGGAGACAGCTTTGCGGTTGATCGATAGTCTGTGGGATGCTTTGTGAGCGCCGCAGCGCTGGTGGCTTTACTCGTCGAACCGTCGCGGGCAGCGGACCTCGATACCAATGCCTGGACGGCAATCTTGTGCGCGGCTCGCGCTGAGCGGTTGCTGGGCAGCCTTGCATGTCGTCTCGACGGTTTCGACGTGCCGGACGGCGTTGCATCGGTGCTCGCGACCGCGCGGCTCGATGCAGAGATTGGCCAAACCGCGGCACTGTGGGAAGCTGAAATGGCACGGCGGGCGCTGGCGCCCCTTGGCATTCCCGTCGTGCTGCT
>JAYVVA010000128.1:0-1696 GCA_043787435.1 Sphingomonadales bacterium
TGAAGTGATTGTGGACGTTGGCGTGGACGGAAGCGAACTTCTGCAGCGTCTCCATTCGTCGAAATCTGAGCATCGCTCGTTCTCGTCGTCGGAAGGGGAGGTGGCTGTTTTCGGCCCGGTTATTGGCGTGCCGACCAACCTCATGCTTGTCCGCATTGCCAAGGTCGTTCATCGCAGCACCGTAGGATTTCAGCCCGTCGGTGAAGATTGATGCTGGCGATCCGTGGCGCTTCAGCGCCTTCTTCATGAGCCGAAGAGCTACTTTCTTGTCCCCAGTTTTCGTGATGCAACTCTCGCGGATCTCGCCGTCAGGATTGGCCGCTCTCCAGAGGTACACCATTTCTCCACCCTGCTTGACGTACATCTCGTCGAGGTTCGAGCGCCAGTGCCGAAAGCCGCGCATGTCGGAAATGCGCTGCCAGCGGATGCCCCCGGCGAACATCAGATCCTCGACGTTGCGCAGCGAGAGCGGATACCGCACATCCATCATACGACCAGGCGGACTACCTCGGGCGACGAATTGAAGTAGCGAAACTGGCTGGACGGCTTTGCTCGAGATTTACGGCTCATTCGCAACTGCTATCACCGTGCTGTCGATACGCTACATTGGTTTGACACGGCTCAGTGTACACATCTGGGGCTGATCACAAACACCCTGTAGCGCCTCGAGAAACATACCAGCTAAATTTCAGACCCGCGCGGGCAAGACTTCGATCGTGATATGCGAAAGCGTTTTGAAACGTGTCAGCAAACTTCGGTAATAGACGGCGTTCCGGGTTTTGTCTGTGACCACGGCTAGAATCGCGCCGAGATGCCCTGGTCCCAGTCGCCAAAGATGCAAATCAACCAGCCTATCGCCACCGGTTTCAATAGCAGCGCGGATGTTGCCCTCCATTCGACGATCCGGATTCATGTCGAGCAGGATGGCGCCCGTGTCGCGGACCAACCCGTAAGACCAGCTCGCGATTACGCATGCGCCCACGATACCCGCCAAGGGGTCCATCCATAGCCAGCCAAACGCACGTGCAAGCAGCAAACCCACAATTACAAGCACGGAAACGGCTGCGTCTGCGAAAACGTGAATCACGGCGGCACGCATATTGTTGTCACGGTGAGCTGACCCGTGCGCGTGGGCATGCTCTTCGAACTGCACTGATTGGCTCTCGTCGCCGACCCGGACATGCGCAACAAATTGGTGTGGCTCTGGAACTTCATCGACAGATTCGAGATAGTCGCCAAGATCGATTAATGCGAACGACTGACGGGCGCCGTCGGAACGCTCGGTTTCCACCGAAATTTGTACTCCAGCTGCACCGCATATGCGAAAACGGGGCGGCACACCGTCCTCAAAAACTTCCAGCGTCAGCGCCCCTCGACTGGTCGCGATATGGCGGGCCTCGTCGTGGTCCTCGTCGTTGCTCGAGTTACCGTGAGAATGCCCGTGGTTATGACCGCCACCACTGCTCAGCAGCACCGCACTGACAACGTTGACGCTAAGACCAAGGAAAGCGATCGGAATGGCTTCGCTGAAATGGATGGCGACGGGTTGGAATATCCGGCTGATGGATTCATAGCCGATCAGCAGCGCGATCATCGCAAGGATGATCGCGCTCGTGAACCCGGCCAGGTCGCCAAACTTGCCGCTGCCGAAGGTGAACGCATCGTTTGTCTCGTGTTTGCGAGCGTAGGTATATGC
>JAYVVA010000129.1:0-3072 GCA_043787435.1 Sphingomonadales bacterium
GCAGGTCGCTCGCCATAGCCAACAAGCCGCCCGCCATCGAACTGAAAGAGCAGCCACGAACACGCCATCCCGATTGCTGCCAATCCAAATCCCGCCCAAAAGCCCAGTGATTCGGCCAGCATCGGGCAGAAGAACTGCGAAATCAGCGATCCCAGATTGATGCCCATGTAAAACATCGTGAAGCCGGCATCGCGCCGGCGGTCGCCGTCAGCATAAAGCGATCCGACCATCGTCGAAATGTTGGGCTTGAAGAACCCGTTACCGATGGTGACAGTCGACAGGCCAAGCAGCAGCATCAGCACGAAAAACGGCGAACGTTCACCGTCCGATTTAAACGCGCCGGGCGCGAACTTGCGGACCGCGTGACCATCGGCGGCCAACAGCGACACCGATTTGTCGTCGTTGCCCTTGATCTGCAGTTTCTGACCTGCAAGCGTCACAAATTTCGTGGCGGTATCACCCTTGCCGACGACGACGATCTCGACCTTTTGACTGTCGATTGTCGCAATCGGTCTGGCGGACGGACTGCTCGCGCTGAAAGCGAGGATGAAATAGCCGATCGACATCATGATCGCGCCGAATTTCACCGAGCGTTTCGACCCTAGATAATTGTCCGCAATCAACCCGCCGACGAGTGGGGTTAGGTAAACCAGCGCGGTGAACCCGCCGTAGAGACCGGCTGTTGTGGTGTCGCTGAACAGAAAATGGTTGGCGAGATAGAGCGTGAGGATCGCTCGCATCCCGTAATAACCGAAGCGTTCCCACATTTCGGTTGTGAAGAGTCGCTTCAACTGACGCGGGTGTTCAAACCATGTGTTGGTTAACGGGTTCACATGGCTGATATCCGGTTCAACCGGCGACGCCGCTGCGGGGGTGTCCATCGACCTTTTATTCTCCCTGGAGAAAAACGAGGGCGTCTGACGCGCCCTGTTGCAAGTTGGCGAACCTAGCGGGGAATTCCCGCCTGTGAAGTCGATTATTGCGCGGGCGGGACCAAATCTTGCCCTGCCGCACGTTGCGCCCTCACGGTGGCTACCGCAGCTGTGAGGCGCGCAATCCGGCCGCGCCAGCCCGGGTGCGTCCCGTCGGCGAAAATGCCATAATCGGTGCGTTTGCGCAGTTCTCCCCAGAACCGCAACACGGCATCCAGATCATAACCCGCTCGCGCGACAAGCCAGATGCTGAGCCGATCGGCCTCGTTCTCTGCCTGCTTCGACCGGGTTTTTAGCGCGTTGTGTCGCAGGATGTTGTGCGAAAGCTCATGCGCCAACACCGCAGACAGCGCGTCGTCAGCAGGAGTTAGCCCGACCATCCGTTCCGAGATCTGGACGTATCGCCCGTCGGCTTGAGTTGCGCCGAGCCCGCCGCGCACGATCTGGAACCGTGTGCGGCATCCAGCGATCATCGGCATCTGGACCTGCAAAGGGACGCCGTGGCGCACGATGTCGAGCGTTGCGCGCCCCGCGGACGAAGCCTCGATGCCATCCTCGACCTGAGCGACGCGCGCATAGGGGTCAGATTGCGGCTGCGCGGAGATGATGGTGCCGTTTACCGCCAAGATCACGTCGCCGACCTGAATCGAGGCCGGGCCACCTAGGACGATCCCGACAACCGTCGGTCCGCTTCCAAGCCCGAGCGCCACTCGGGCGTCGTTTCGCATCGATCCTGCATATTGAACGGCGTCCTGGATGACGAGGCCATTGGTGCTTAGCTTTTGCCCGGCGCAAAAGGCCGGGCCGGCTGCTCGGGCGAGGCTGTACCCGACCGTCGCGACCCGCAAATCCTGATCGGCGAGCGCTCGGATCGCCGCCTGCTGGGGTGTAAGAACAAGAGCGAGCGCCAGGACAATCACGGGCTGCGTGTAACCGCCGCCTTGCCGCTAGGCGAGTGCCCTGTTAGCCGACCGCTGATGTTGAACGATAACGCTTCCGCACTGACGCTCCTCGCCACCCGCCGATCGGGAAAGCCGCGAGACATGATTGCGCCGGGTCCCGACGCGGCACAGCTCGCACATATCCTGTCGATGGCAATCCGTGTGCCGGATCATGGCAAGCTTGCACCGTGGCGCTTTGTTATCGTGCGCGCGGATCAGCGCGTGGCGCTCGCTCGAGTGATCGTTGCGGCCTTTTCCGCCGAAAAGCCCGATGCCAACCGCCTCGAAGTCGACGCGATGGAGCAGTTTGCGCATCAGGCCCCGACGCTTGTGGTGGCGCTGTCGGCCGCCCAGCCGACAAGCAAGATTCCGGTTTGGGAACAGGAGCTGTCGATGGGAGCGGCGATCATGAACCTGCTGGTCGCAACTCATGCCTCGGGATTCGTCGGCGGCTGGCTGACGGGTTGGCCCACCTATAGTGATGCGGTACGCGACGCGTTTGGCAGCGCAGGTGAGCGCATTGCGGGCTTTGTGTTCATCGGCAGCCCGTCCAGGCCGCTCGATGAGCGGCCCCGACCTGACTATGCGTCAGTTGTCAAAGAATGGACCGGCGCATCCTGAGCCCTTTTAAAGCTGACAATTGTCGCGCTTTGGTGTATTAGGACGGCATGACAGCAGCCGAATCCGCCCCTGCCCCGGTTTATCTCCGTCTTCGGGGCCTCCTCGCGGCGGCAATACTCGCTGGCGATTACGACGAGGGTGAGCAGCTGCCGTCCGTCCGTGCCTTTGCTGCCCAACACGGGGCCAACCCTCTGACGGTGGCCAAGGCATATCAGACACTACAGGATGAGGGCTATGTTGCTGTCCGGCGCGGCGTTGGCATGTTCGTCGCCGAAGGGGCGGCAAAACGGTTGCGCGACCAGGAACGCAAGACATTTCTCGCGCATGTCTGGCCCAGCGTCCGCGCGCAGATCGATCGTCTGGGATTTGACGCCCGCGAGTTGCTCGACCAGACCGACGCCTGAACGGACGCCGCAAAGGGTCGTCCATTTCATCCATGTAAAGTTCATGCGGAACCGCTAGAGGCGCGCGATGCTCGGTCGTTTTCTAGCACGCAAGTCTCAGGTTGCACCCCGCGCCAACGCCTTGCCGGCTGGCAAGCGCATTTATGCTATCGGTGACATTCACGGGCGTGCTGA